>NZ_LBHW02000011.1:0-164136 GCF_001005835.2 Achromobacter sp. LC458 | reverse complement strand
CGACGCCGCAGTCGCACCAGCCTGCTCTTCTTCGCCATCACCGCCGTCATCTACGCCGGCTTCATCCTGACGCTGGCATTCGACCCCGTCTTCTTCGGCAGCCCCGTGCCGGACATGACGATGAGCATTGGCGTGCTGACCGGCACGTTGGTCGTGTGCAGCGCCGTGGTGTTGATTTCCGCTTACGTGCATATCTCCAATTCCGTGTTCGACCCGCTGTTGGCCGCCATCATCAAGGACGTGTCATGAAAAACAAGAAACTGGGCGCCGCATTGATTTTCATATCGGGTTGCGCGCTGGCCGGATCGGCACGCGCCGCCACCACCGGCCAGGCCAGCATGTCCGCCATCGTCATGTTCCTGACGTTCATCGCGGGCACCATGGGCATCACCTATTGGGCCGCCAAGCGCACCCGCACCACGTCTGATTTCTACACCGCCGGCGGCGGCTTGTCGGGGTTTCAGAACGGGCTGGCCATCGCGGGCGACTACCTGTCCGCCGCCTCGTTCCTGGGCATCGCGGGCATGGTGTACGTCAGCGGCTTCGACGGCATGATCTACGCCATCGGCTTCTTGTTCGGCTGGCCCGTGGTCATGTTCCTGATCGCGGAACGGCTGCGCAACCTGGGCCGCTACAACTTCGCCGACGTGACCTCGTTCCGGCTGGCGCAAACGCCGATGCGAGTGCTGGCCGCCAGCGCATCGCTGCTGATCATCGCGCTGTACCTGATTGCGCAGATGGTGGGTGCGGGCAAGCTGATCGTGCTGCTGTTCGGGCTGGACTACAACGTGGCCGTGGTCATCGTCGGATCCCTGATGATGATCTACGTGGCCTTCGGCGGCATGACGGCCACCACCTGGGTGCAGATCATCAAGGCCGTGCTGATGCTGCTGGGCGCCACATTGATGACGGTGCTGGTCATGGCTGCGTTCAGCTACAGCCCCGACGCCTTGCTGGCCGAAGCCACGCGGGTGCACCCGTCCGGCCGCGAACTGCTGGCGCCGGGCGCGCAGGTCAGCAGCAACCCGCTTAACGCCTTGTCGCTGGGTATTGCGCTGGCGTTCGGCACGGCCGGCCTGCCGCATATCCTGATGCGATTCTTCACCGTGTCCAACGCGAAAGAAGCACGCAAATCGGTCATCTACGCCAGCTCGTTCATCGGCTACTTCTACCTGCTGACGTTCATCATCGGCTTTGGCGCGGTGGCGTTGCTGGTACGTCATCCCGAGTATTTCGTCACGGGAGCCGACGGGAAGTTCGACATGCTGAAAAGCCTGATCGGCGGCACCAACATGGTGGCGGTGCACCTGGCCAACGCCGTCGGCGGCAACCTGTTGCTGGGCTTTTTGGCGGCGGTAACCTTCGCCACCATCGTGGCGGTGGTGGCCGGGCTAGCGCTGGCCGGCGCGGCGGCCATTTCGCATGACCTGTACGCCAACGTCATTGCACGCGGCCGCGCCACTGAACGCCAGCAGATGCGCATTTCACGCTTGTCCACCATCGCGCTGGGCGTCATGGCGATCTTGCTGGGCATCGTGTTTGAAAACCAGAACGTGGCCTTCATGGTGGGCCTGGCGTTCGCCATCGCGGCCAGCGCCAACTTCCCGGTGCTGGTGCTGTCCATTTCGTGGCGCGGCTGCACCACGCGCGGGGCCACCATCGGCGGCTTCCTGGGGCTGGCCAGCGCCACGCTGTGGGTCGTGCTAAGCGACACCGTCTGGGTGGATGTGTTCGGTTTTTCCACCCCCATCACGCCCTTTCCGAACCCCGGCATCCTGTCCATCCCGCTTGCGTTCTTCTCGATCTGGCTGTTTTCAAAGTTGGACAACAGCCCGCGCGCACAACAAGAAGCCGCGGCCTTCGACGCGCTGACCGTGCGCAGCCAGACGGGCATCGGCGCCACCACGGCGGTTGCGCATTGAACGCCGCGCATGAATACGGACATGAACAGGAACATGAACATGCACCGTGCCCGATAACGATCTCCCATCAACCGCCCCAGGAGCCCTAATGGAACCCATCCCCGATCGCTACCCCGTCCCGCAAGGGTTTGCCGGGCCGCAGACGGTGACGCAGGAGCAATACGCGCAGCAGTACGCGGCGTCCTTGCAAGACCCCGACGCGTTCTGGGCAAACGCCGCCAAGCGCTTGCAGTGGTATCAGGAACCCACCCAGATCCGCGACGTGGACTTGTCGGCCGATAACTTTCACATCCGCTGGTATGCCGATGGCGAGCTCAACGTCAGCGTCAACTGTCTGGACCGGCACCTGGAAGCGCGCGGCGACAAGGTCGCGCTGATCTGGGAATCCGATGCCCCCGACCTGCCCTCGCAACGCATCACGTATCGCGAGCTTCACGCCAAGGTCTGCCAGATGGGCAACGCGCTTCGCCGCCAAGGCATCGGGCGGGGCGACCGCGTCACGATCTACCTGCCCATGATCGTCGAAACCGTCGTGGCGTTGCTGGCCTGCGCGCGCATCGGGGCCGTGCACAACGTGGTGTTCGGCGGTTTCGCGCCCGCTTCCATCGCGGACCGCGTGCGCAACTGCGGCGCTAAAGCCATCATCACCGCCGATAGCGGCCGTCGCGCGGGCCGCGGCATCCCCCTGAAAGACAACGTGGACGCCGCGCTGAACATGCCGGGCATGGAAGGCGTGCGTACCGTGCTGGTGGTGCCCCACGCCGGCACGCCGGTCACCATGACCGCCAACCGCGACCACTGGCTGGATCAGCTGATGCAAGCCGAGTCCACCGACTGCCCGCCCGAGCGCATGAACGCCGAGGACCCGCTGTTCATCCTGTACACGTCGGGCAGCACCGGCAAACCCAAGGGCATGCTGCACACCACGGGCGGTTATCTGGTCTACGCCGCCTACACGCACGCCGCCATCTTCGACATCCGCGACAGCGATGTCTTCTGGTGCACGGCCGACGTCGGCTGGATCACCGGCCATAGCTATCTGGTGTACGGCCCGCTGGCCAACGGCGCCACCACCGTCGTGTTCGAAGGCGTGCCCAGCTACCCGGACGCCTCGCGCTTCTGGCAGGTTATCGACAAGCATGCCGTGACCATCTTCTACACCGCTCCCACCGCCATCCGCGCCCTGATGCGCGAAGGCCCGGGCCCGGTGCTGCGCACGTCACGCCAGTCGTTGCGCTTGCTGGGCACCGTGGGCGAACCCATCAACCCCGAAGCCTGGCGCTGGTATCACGGCGTGGTGGGCGCGGGCCGTTGCCCCATCGTGGACACGTGGTGGCAGACCGAAACCGGCGGCATCCTGATTTCGCCGTTGCCCGGCGCCAAGGCCGCCAAACCCGGCGCGGCCGGCACGCCGTTCTTCGGCATCCGGCCCGAGCTTGTTGACGTCAAGACCGGCGCCATCATCGAGGGCGCCGGCGAGGGCAACCTGTTCATCCGCGACTCGTGGCCGGGGCAGGCGCGCACCGTGCACGGCGACGAACCGCGCTATATCCAGAGCTGCTTCAAGGATTACCCCGGCATGTACTTCACGGGCGACAGTTGCCGTCGCGACGAAGACGGCGACTACTGGATCACCGGGCGCGTGGACGATGTGCTCAACGTCAGCGGGCACCGCATCGGCACCGCCGAACTGGAAAGCGCGCTGGTGCTGCATCCCAAGGTGGCGGAGGCCGCGGCCGTGGGCTTCGCGCATGACATCAAGGGCCAGGGTATCTACGTGTATGTCACGCTGAAGGCGGGCGCGGAACCGTCCGATGCGCTGCGTCACGAACTGGTGGCGCACGTGCGCCGCGAGATCGGCCCCATCGCCACGCCCGACCATCTGCAATGGGCGCCCAGCCTGCCCAAGACGCGCTCGGGCAAGATCATGCGGCGCATCTTGCGCAAGATTGCCGAGAACTCCGTGGACGATCTGGGCGACATCACCACACTGGCCGATCCGTCGGTGGTGCAGGCGCTGGTCCGCGAACGGCGTGTGGCATGATCGGCCGATGCCTGTCCTGCTTATCGCCGATGACCACCCGCTGTTTCGTGAAGCCCTGCGTGGTGTGATCGGCCGGGTCTTTCCCGGCGCGGTCATCCACGAGGCCGACCAGGTCAGCGTGCTTTACGACCTGGTCGATTCCTGCCCCGACGCCGACCTGCTCTTGCTGGACCTGGACATGCCCGGCTCGTCGGGCCTGGGGCCGCTGAAGCAGTTGCGCGGCCAACATCCGCAACTGCCGATCGTCATTGTGTCGGCGCATGAAGATCCGCTGCTGATACGGCGGGCGCTGGATCACGGCGCGATGGGCTTCATCCCGAAATCGTCCGATGCGCAAACGCTGCGCACGGCCCTGATCCACGTGATGGACGGTGGCGCCTGGGTGCCAGGCGCCACCCCTGCCGCCAAGGCGTCTGCGGCACGCGAACCCATGATGGCGGCTAGCGTACGCGAACTGACGCCACAGCAGTTTCGCGTGTTGCAGATGGTGGGCGCCGGGCTGCTGAACAAACAGATCGCGCATGAATTGCAGGTGTCCGAAGCCACCATCAAGGCGCACATGACGGCCATCATGCGCAAGCTGCGCGTGTCCAACCGGACGCAGGCGGTATTGATCGCCGAACGCCTGGGGCTGGGCACCTGGCGTTGCGGCATCAAGGTTTGAGCGTGGCCTGAGCGCGCAGTTTTGCGGCCAGGAAGGCGCGCAGCGACGCGGGCTTGACGGGCTTGGCCAGCACCCGATAGCCGCGTAACCGCGCAGCCTGCTTCAAGGCGCTATCGCCATCCACCGACAGCAACGCGCCTCGTACGGACGGCGCGGCCGCGCGCAGCGCATCCAGGCTGTCCAGGCCGTCAAGGCGGTCGCGCAAGTGATAGTCCACCAGCAGCACGTGCGGTTGATGCCGCATCATCGACAGCGCCTCGTCCAGCGTGGCGGCGCACAGCACGCTGGCCTGCCAGCGGCCCAGCAGCGCCTGCATGCCGCCCAGCACGTCGGGGTCGCTATCCAGGCACAACACACGCAGGCCTTGTAGCGAGCCATGCGACAGCGGGCGTTCCAGGCGCGGCGGCGGCCCTTGCAGGCACGTGTTTGATCGCGGCACGCTGATCGAAAACACACTGCCGCGCCCAACGGCCGATCGCGCGTCCAGCGGATGCCCCAGCAGCGAGGCAAACCGCCGGCAGATGGACAGGCCCAGACCATACCCGCGAAGGAGCTCGTCCTGCCCCGGGGCGTGGCGCTGAAACTCGTCGTAGACGGTGCGTAGCTGATGGGGCGCAATCCCCGGCCCGGTGTCCCAGACCTGCAAGCGCACGTGCCCGCCGCAGGGCCGCGCGCTTAACAGGATGCGGCCGCTGCGCGTGTAGCGCAGCGCATTGGCCAGGAAGTTCTGCAAGATGCGGCGCAACAGGCGCGGGTCGCTGCGCACCGGCAGCGGGCGCCTGGCATGCAGGCGCAATTGCAAGCCCGCCCGCAGCGCGACCAGGCCGTACTGGTCCGCCAGTTGGCGCAGCAGCGGTTCGACGTCGAAGTCGCAAGGCTCTGCCTGCAACATGCCGGCGTTCAAGCGCGACACATCGAGCAAGCCGTCAAGCAGCTCTTCGGCCGCGCGCAGTGACGTGTTGATCCGCCCGGCCAGGTAGCGCTGTGCCTCGGGCTCATGTTCCTCGTTCAGCGCCGACGCAAACAAGCGCGCCGCGTTGATCGGTTGCAGCACATCGTGACTTACCGCCGTCAGAAACTGCGTGCGTGACTGCTGCGCCGCCTCGATCTGGCGGGTGCGCGCGCTGACACGCCGCTCAAAGGTGTCATGGATGTCGCGCAGTTGAAGCTGCACGCGCTTGAAGTCGGTGATGTCGCGGTAGCTGGTGACGTAGCCGCCTCGCGGTAGCGGCCGGCCCCGAAGCTCCACCACCCGCCCACACCGCAACGTGCGCTGGCCACGATAGACGGTGCCCGCCCGCATGAAGCCGACCCGCTTGCGCACGACCGCTTCGATATCCAGCCCGGGGCCAGAGCCAAATTTGCCACGCCGCGCGTTGAAGCGGATCACGTCCGCGACGGGTCGGCCGACTTTGAGCAGGCCGTCCGGATAGTCAAAAAAATGTTGATATTGCCGATTCCACGCCACCAGCCGCATACGGGCATCCACCACGCTGACGCCCTGATCGATGCTGTCCAACGTGGCCAGCAGGTCGGGCACGCGGGGCAGCGCCCCCGCGCCGGGCCGAAAGCGTCCCGCCCACCGAAGCGCGGCAACCGCGAGCGGGGCAAGGGCGAACAAGGCAAGCGCAAGCCAGCCCAGCGTCATGGCGCAAGTCTCCTGCATAGGGGGCGGGCCGAGGGCGCAAGTTGTAATTGTGATGATGCCCGGCGGCGTTGCGCATTATGACGCGGGCGCGGCGGCGAACGCGCTCCGGGCTGACGTCCGGCCTGCAATATCAGACAAGTACGAAGCCGCCGGGCGGGCAAGCCCGCCATACCCTTTGCACCGGCCGCCGCCGGTGGCTGTACGCCGCTGAAGGCCCAGGGCAGTGATAAACTCTGGCCCGGTCGCCACCCCATGCGCGACCCCAGCCTGACCGTCTCGCCGTAGTTAACGGCGCATCCTACAGGCCGGAGAGCCGCATAAACATTAGGTTTCTGCGATCTGCTGTAGTAGTTTTGTAGTAGTTGCTTCCAGGCACTCCCCTCAGCATCTCGGCCACCACACGGGCCATCTTCGCGCCCGATCTTCCCAACCCGATATTGCTACAGCGCCATCGTGCCCCATTTCGCGACTCGATGCGGCCGCGTCGGCCTGGCCACGTTTGCTGTCGCCACCTGCAGGTGCGCGCGCCTGGGCGCCGCCGGCGGCGGCCGCGTCAGAATGGCCACGTCCACCGTCGCCACCTGCAGGAGCGTGCGTCAGGGCGCCGCCGCCGACCGCCGCGCAGGCTTGGCCAGGTCCAGTGCCGCACACCTGCAGGCGCTTGCTTGGACGCCACCACGGGCCGCCATGAGGGATGCGCTGAACAGGAACGCGAATAAGCAACCGGCGGGCCAAGCGGCCATTCCCAACATTTCGGGAGGGGCTGGGAAAAACCTAACCTTCCTAACCATCCATAGTGAAATCGCCGGAGAGCCTTTATTCATGCGGGTTTCCGGAGTCCCTCAAAACCTAACTTTTTCCTAACTAAAGCCTAACCTGGTTAGGTTTCTATACCCTAACCTTATAAAAAATAGATATCTATATAAATCAATTACTTACGATGCGGTTAGGTTTTAGGTTAGGTCAGGTTAGGTTTTTACCCTAACCGATATTTCCCTTACGATTCAAATAGTTATTCCCCATTTCTGGGGTTGGTTAGGAAGGTTAGGTTTTCCCCAGCCCCTCCCCAATACTGCGCAAATATTGCCCGCACCTAAAAGTCCGGGCCGCCGACCAGCAACGGCGCGCGTTGCGAGCCTTGAAATTGAGGCGGTACACAATCGAAACCGTCTGGGCTAGAGTGGCGTCTTCAAAACCGGGATCCAGGGATATGGGCGAAGCTCGCAAGCATCACTACATTTCGCGCTGCTACCTTCAAGGCTTCACACACAACGGAGCGAAAAAGTCCCAACTTTTCGTTGTCAGCCTCGCTGAAAATAAAGTCTTCCAGAGCAATGCCAGCAACGTGGCCCACGTGCGTGATTTCAATCGCCTGGAAGGTCTGCCTGCCGGCGCACTCGACAACGCGTTAGGCCAATTCGAGGGGATGGCCTGTAGCGCCTTACGCCATATTGAGACTAGCCGCGCTGTACCAAGCGACGAACAATGGAACTACGTTCTGAACTTGGCGGCGCTTTTTGCTGTGCGGCACCCAGCCCAGCGAGAAAACACCAGGCGGTTTATTGCAGACGTCAGCGAGCGCGTGTTTGACCTGCTGATGGCCAAACCGGAACGCTATTACGAGACTATCGAACGCGCCCGGGCCGCAGGCTATGTGTCAAATGGCCGAGAAATATCTTTTGAGGAGATGAAGGATTTTCACGAAAGAAAACAGTACGACATCTCCGTTTCCACTGATTTCCATGTGAGGCAGGAAATGAAGGTATTGGACGTGGTGCTGGATACGTTCTCAAGACGACATTGGACGCTTCACGTTGCCGGCCAGAATGCAGGCCACTTCGCGACCAGCGATAGACCTCTCATGCTGATGAACAACGACAGCACCCCGCCTACTTTCCGGCGCCCGATCGGACACGCGACGCGGGGCACGATGGTCGTGTTCCCGATCAGCAAATCGGTCCTGGCCGTGGGCAGCTACGACAAACCGCCCGCCCCTGTCAGCCTACGTGCAGCGGACAGAGAAGCCGTGGCTCGATTCAATGGCATAACGGCACGATATGCAATCCGCGAGGTATATGGCTCCGACGCCCGCTTTCCAGTCAAAATTGGTCAACGGACTTCTGCCGGGGGCGACATGCTCAAGAATTTTAGGCTGGTCACCGCCCCTTCGTTTTAGTACGCGCGGGGGCCTCGCTCGACTGGCTCAATAGCGGCCGAGTTCCCCATTTTCGTAGCGGGCAATATTCTTGTTAGATACCTCCAACAGATGCACGCCGTCGGCACCCTTTAACAACGAAGGATTCGCGTCGAGGACTGCACGCGCCCAATCTTGCAATTCGATGCTTTGTAATGGCCCTCCACTGCGAATCGTCGTCAACATATCCCGCATGAACAATCTATGAAGCACTGGCGCGTCGCTTGGGAAATACAAGGCGTGCTGCTGTTGAACGGTAAATGCCGCGAGTAGGTCGAGTTCTTCGAATGCCAGGCCCTCAAAGCGATCCTTCAGCCGGCGTCTGTAGTGGATTGCGTCTCGCAACCACCCGAATCCCACAATGACGACTTGTATGGCGAACAAGGTCAGAAAAAAGACCGAGGCTATCAACAATATGCCGCTATACGAATCGGGAAGACTAATCGTGTCTCGCATGAAATAGGGCGCGGCGCATGCTACGCCAGCCGCAAGAGACACCGTTTTCGGCGAAGTCGCCAGCATCTTAAAAAAGCCTTGCACATCCTCCGACATATGTACCCCATGAGTTTCGCAAAGCGCCGAGCGTAGCACCATGTCACGCCAGGTCGGCAAATGCGTCGCACGTGCGTCGTTATGCGTCGCACTTAAGGTGTCACTCGCAACGCGAAGGGCGCGCCAACTATGGCGGCGCAGGGTGACGCATGATCGAGTCATTTCACGCACATTTAGCGCGCAGGCGCGGCGGGGGGAGAACTGCGCGCCAGGACTCGCAGCAGGGTTACAGCCTTACGAGACGACCCAAGGTCGTCTCGATTGCGCTCGGCATTGAGGTGCCCGCAAGCTTAGACCGGGCAGTTAGGGGGCGCGGCCTGAGTGTCTTGGGGTTTCACGCCCGTTCTTACCGGTGCTATGTAACGCACACCGCCCGGCGGCGATGAGCCTAACGCCGGGCGCCATTCCCAGCGCGCAGACTCTCTTTAGATAAGGTTGGGGGAGTACGATAGGGACTTGCCACGACCGTTTCGCGTCTAGATGCTAGGGCTGTAGAAGCGTTTATGGGGCCTATAAAAGGGATCACCGCTATGCGCGTTCTGATCGTTGACGACGACTTAAGCACTGCCGAACTGACTGCCGAATGCTTGATGCTGCACGAGGACGTCACTGTCCAGATCGTCAGTACCGGTGAGGCTGCACTGCGGTCGGTTGCGGTGAACGTGCCCGATGCGATTTTGCTGGATGTCGAGCTGTCTGAAGGCTCCGGCCTTGATCTGGCTCCAGATCTTCATACTCTGTCTCGCGGACGTGCCCGCATCATCGTGTTCAGCGGTAACGTTCCCAATTCCGATTTCGGCTGTTTGCCCCCAGGCGTAGACTGCTGGCTTACTAAGCCCGCAAGCCTTGCTGACCTTCAAGCGTGTATCAGAGGAAAGCCCTCTCGACTTGTATGAAGCGCTCGCGGCGAAGCCAGGCAGGAAAGGCGGCGGGCTAGAGCGCATGGCATAGGCGAAAAAAAGCCCCGCGTGCGGGGGCTGATCGTCGTCGAGGTGGAGCCTTTATACGTGCGACGGATGGGCGCCGGCGTCTTCTTTTGTATCGACCCCGACAACATAGGGCTTGAATTGCATCACTGGCATCCCCAGCCATGCATTCAATTCGGACAGCCTCCCTTGAAGCGGCTCGATCTCGTTGCGCGCGAACACCTGGGCGGCAGGCATTACCGCGCCAAATCCGCCCGTGTTGCCGGGCACGATGCCCATGAGCTGCGGTGGCACGCGGTGCGCCGCCAGCACATCATCGCGGGTGACCGCCTTGATATTCAGAAACTCGTCTTTGGCCGCCACCTCGCTGAGCGGAATGATCTGCACGCCTTCTTTCTTCCCGTTGGGGGAGTGGAGAAACAGATTACGGAAGTTGCCCCGCCCCTTCGAATTTTTCAATGCCGTGCGGATGGAATCGACGTCTTCCTGGCTTGCGCCGTCATCGGTGAAGTACATGATGAAACCCGCGTGACTGCCGTTGTTGTAGTAGCGCCGCCGGAACAGCGTGGCGCTTTCGTTCAACCATGCGCTTTGAAGCGTACTGAGGTATTCCGGCAGCCCGTAAACCTCCTGATTGATGTCGGCCTCTCGCAAATGCCAGATACTGCCGGGTTCGAATGGATGCTCGATGCGCGAGTGCGGCACAAAGAAGTGCGTGCCGGGTTCCACGCCCACTCGCGTGAATTTGGCCAGCGAATGGCGTAAGCCGACCACCCTTCCCGTGCGGCTGAGACGCCGCTCAATGAAGGCGTTGCCGAAGGTCAGGAAATTGAGCGCAAGCTCCTTGACCGTGGCGGTGGGCAATAACGGATGCGGAATGTAGGTACTGGCCAGCACGTTCGCCTTGAAGTAAATGGCGCTGCTGTGGTGCGTGCTGGCGCGGAACGATTTGGCCAGGCCTTCAAAACTAACGGGCGGCTCGTACCAGCGTCCGTTGTCCAAGCACTCCAAATAATCCAGAATGTCGCGCCGATCCATGACGGGTACAGCGTCGTCAAAAGTGAAGGTGTCAGCGGTCACGCGCGACGCGGCGCCGGCGCTGCGCGCCATCGGGGCGCCGTGATGATCGACGAGGGTACTCATGAATTGATCTCCAATATTGTCCGGCCTGCGCTGTCGCCCGCCAGGGATTCATAATCGAGCGAATGCATGCTCGCCCACGCAAGATCCGCGTGGCTGGTTTCTTTTGCGCGGCCGGCGGTATAGGTAACGGCGTTGCCGCTCGCGGTGATGGTCTTGCGGATCGCCATGAATGCAGCCGCGATATCGTTCATCCCGGCATCAAACAGAAAGCGGCCTGCGCGTATCAGCTCCTGCGCTTTCAGCACAAGACGCGTTTTCACCTCGGGGCTGTAGATGATCTTTCGCACGCGGGGGAAAAACTTTTTCACGAGCTGATATACGCCATGCCCCAGGCCGGTAGCGTCAATCGCAATGTCCACGACGTTGTATTGCTGCATGAGCTTCTTAATGCGGTCGGCCTGGTCCTCGAACTCTTCGCCGCGTAGTTGGTAACGCTCAAGGACGCGGAAGGGGCCGCCTGGCTTCGTGGGCAAGGCCATCACGACGAGGCCGGCCGAGTCGCCGGATAACGAAGGGTCGTAGCCGATGGAAACCGGATGCAAGCCGTAACGTCGCAGGCCGAACCAGTTCACGTCCGTCCAATCAACCATGGCGTCAACCATGCAGGACTGCATGACCTTTAGCGGGAACACGCTGGCCGTGTCGTCAATGAACTCGCACATAAGAAGGTTGGCGAATTCGTCGGGGCTGTACTCAAGTCGCAGCTCGTCAATGTCGAACAGATTGCAGCCCCCCGCCTCGGCATCAAGGATGGTGACAATCTGCCGCCACTTCCGATCCGACGCGAGCATGCCGTCCTTCAAGGTGGCATGGCTGACGTCAATGCTGGCGCGCTCCGCTTTCGGCCTGCGCTGGTTGAATTGGTCCCCGTTCCACAGCTTGAAGGCTTCATGCGACATCGAGGATGGCGTACTGAAGTACGTCTTGCGGTACTGCTTATGCAACGCCATCGCGCTGGCGACTTTGTTCAGGTCGGTGAACCGAGGCACCCAAAAATATTCATCGAAGTAGAAGTTGCCATGGTGCCCTTGCGCGGTACGTGCATTCGTGCCCAGGAATATGAGCTGCGCGCCATTGGGCAACACGATTGGATCGCCCTTCAGGTCTACGTCTGCATGCTCGCGCGCGAAGGCGATGATGTACTGCTTGAACACATGCGCCTGCGCTTTCGACGCGGACAGGAAGATTTGATTGCGCCCGGTGGCGATGGCATCAAGCAACGCCTCGCGCGCGAAGTACCACGTGGCCCCAATCTGGCGGCTCTTCAGGATCATCCGGGTGCGCTGATCCGCGTTGCGATACCAGACCTTCTGATAGCCGAATATCTCGCGCTCAAAGGCCTGAAGCAGCTTGGCCGCCTGCTCTTCGCTGATCGCGTTGCGCTCGGGCTTCTTCTTCGGGCTTGCGTTGCGACGTTCGATATTCGGGTTTAGGTCAGATTCCCTACCCCCGGTTTCGTACCGACGCACGCGTGTAGTGCGCTCAAGCTGGCGGCCTAAAAGGTCGATCTCTTTGAAGTCGATGCCTTCCTTGCGTTCCTTGGCAATAAGCGTAGCAAGCCTTGTTTCGAGGCTGCTTTCGATCTTCTGCGCTGCGGTCGCCTCGTCCCATTTATCCCGGGTCTTCCAGCTGTGGACGGTAGTGCGTTTCTCGCCCAGCTCACGGGCGATAGACGACACGCGCCACCCCATCCAGTAGAGGTGTCGCGCGCGGCGGCGCGGGTCAAGAGGTTCCGTGATTTGCAACATGGTGGCCATGCTGCCGGTAATCCTCGCGCGCGCGTAAGAAGCGGTCTTGTCTCTGCTCGATGCACATCCTTACATCGTGGCGCGCATGCCGCCCAGCATCCAACATGGCAACACTGATAGACCGCCAGCACGCACATCCAACAACCCACCGAGATACCGCCATGACCAAGAAGTTTTTCCGCGTTGCCCAGGAAGGCCAGACTACTGACGGCCGCGTCATTGAACGCCAGTGGCTGCATGACATCGCCGAAACCTACGACCCGAAAAAGTACGGCGCGCGCATCAACCTCGAACACATCCGTGGCCTGTTGCCCGATAGCCCTTTCAAGGCGTATGGCGACGTGCTGGCGGTCAAGGTCGAAGACAACGAAGAAGGCAAGGCGGAATTGTTCGCCCAGCTCGATCCCACCCCGGAACTGATCGCGTTCAACAAGGCGCGTCAGAAGGTCTACACCTCCATTGAAATTGATCCGGACTTCGCCGGGTCGGGCAAATGCGGCCTGGTCGGTCTGGCCGTCACCGATTCGCCCGCCAGCCTGGGCACCGATTACCTGGCGTTCTGCGCCGGAATGAAGGATCCGACGCGCAGCCCGCTCGCCCACAAGAAGCAAAAGCCCGCCAACTTGTTCACCGCTGCCGAACTGGTTGCGCTGGACTTCAGCGCCGAGAGCACCGACGAGCCCGACGAATCCACGAAGACGTTTTTCGGCAACCTGGGCAAGCTGTTCAGCTTTTTGAATGGCCAGCAGGTTCCGGCCACGAAGCCCGAACAAGCCCCCAGCATCCCGGCGGGCATGAACGAATTCGCCGCCGAACTGCGCAAAAACTTGGAGGCGTTCGCCACCGCCAAGGACACCGAAATCAAAGCGGTGCGCGACGATCTTGCGACCTTCAAAAAGAACGCGGTTTCGCGCGAAGAGTTCGATGCGCTGCGCAAGGAACTCGACTTTACCGACCGCAACCACAACAAGCGCCCGACCGCGACCGGCGGTAGCGGTGAAGTCGAAACCGACTGCTAACCCCTCATTCCCAATTCAGGAGCAACATCCATGCGTAACGAAACCCGCAAACAGTTTGACAAGTACCGGGCGCGCGTCGCCCAACTGAACGGCGTATCTGACACGTCGGCGTCCTTCTCCGTTGATCCTTCCATCCAACAGACGATGGAACAGAAAATCCAGGAAAGCTCTGCCTTTCTGACTTCCATCAACATGCCTTTGGTCCAAGATCAACTTGGCCAGAAAATCGGCCTCGGCGTCTCCGGCCCATCGGCCAGCCGCACGGATACCACGACGAAGAGCCGGGTAACGCGCGACATCACCGCGCTCGACCCGAACGGCTACCACTGCGTAAAGACCAACTTCGATACGCACCTGGCCTATGCGAAGCTCGATGCCTGGGCGCGCCATAAAGCGTTTCAGAATCTCGTCCGTGACGCGGTTCTCAAGCGCCAAGCGCTGGACCGCATCATGGTGGGTTGGAACGGCACGCACGCCGCCGCTGACACCAGCCTGGCGCAATACCCGCTGCTGCAGGACGTCAATAAGGGATGGTTGCAGAAGATGCGCGAACGCGCTGAGGCCCGCGTCATCGACGAAGGCGCGGCGGCTGGCAGTAAGGTGCGCATCGGCAAAGGCGGCGACTACGCCAACATCGACGCCGCCGTGTTTGATCTGGTGACCGCGCTGGATCCGTGGTTCCAGGACGATACCGAGCTGGTGGCAATCGTCGGGCGCGGTCTGCTGCATGACAAGTATTTCCCGCTCGTCAACAACAGCGAGGCCGCCACCGAAAAGGTCGCCACCGACATCATCATGAGCCAGAAGCGTGTCGGCGGCCAGCGCGCCGTCACGGTGCCGTTCTTCCCGGTCGGCACCGTGATGCTCACGCGCCTGGACAACCTTTCCATCTACGTGCAGGAAGGCAGCCGCCGGCGCCACATCAAGGAAGCGCCGGAGCGCGATCGCGTCGAATTCTACGAGTCGTCCAACGAAGACTATGCGCTGGAAGACTACGGTTGCTGCGCGCTGCTGGAAAACCTGCAGCTGCTGGACGCAGAAGGCAATCCCATCGGCGAAGGTGGCGAATAATGGCCGGCCTGGTCAAACGGCATCAGATGCGCGTAGCGGCGGCGCTCGCCGCTGCGTCGCGGCCGGCAGATGCCCCCGCCCCGACTTCCGGCCCGTACGAGCTGATGATGCATGCGCTGGTGAATGACCGGCGTACTCTCAAGTCGGTGCAATCCATCGAACGCAAGATTGAACTCAAGCGCGAAATGCTGGACAAGTACCGCGACTACGTACAGGGCGCGCTGGCCGCTGACAAGGGCGGCCAGGACGATGTCATCGTTACGGTGATGGTGTGGCTGCTGGACACGCTGCAATTTCGTCCTGCGCTGGATATCGGCGCCTACGTGCTGCGCCACGGTATCAAGCTTCCCGCTCACTACAACCGCGACGTTGCCACGCTGCTGCTCGATGAAATCACGGACGCTGCCTTGGGCGGCCGGGCGGCGCTGGACGCGGGTCTGCTTGATGAGCTGCTGACGCTTCAAGTGCTCACCGATGACCATGACGCGCCCGACCAAGCCCGCGCCAAGCTGCACCGCGTGATGGGCGAAACCCTCACGCACCTGGCCGGCGATCTGGCTGACGAGGACGCACGACGCATGGCCGCCGCCGCTCTGCAGCACCTGAACCGTGCCAAGCAGCTGGACGCGGCCGTTGGCGTGGTCAAGCTCATCGAAAAGCTGGAACGCAAGATCAAGAAGGCCGAAGGCGGCGCGCCGTCGCAGGCGGGGGAGGAAGGCCAGCCGCCGACCGCGCCCGCCGATGAGGGTGAAGCGCCGCCCCAGGCATAACCGAGTGCCCCCAACGCACACGGCGGCGCGGGGTTGAAGGTGGGCATTGCCCGACCGGACGCCCCGCCCACCGCCGATCACTGACACGCAATCATGAGCTTCGTCGCCACCACCCCCAAGCCGGCCAATGAGACCACCATCGATAACGATGGCTTTTGGCCTGATGTCAGCCCTTCCGACGCGCGCGCCGCCATGCGTCTAGACGACGGCACCGTCACAGCGGTTCGGCTGCGTCAGGCTCTTATCACTGCAATGCTGGAAGTGGGCCGCGATCTGGTGGGCTGGACCGAAGCACGCCTTGCCGAAGGCCATAAGACGCTCGACGACGTGCCCAGCCGTACGGTCATCGATGGCAAATCCATGCTGCTGCACAGTTACTTGCAGGCCGTCTATTGCTACGCCAAAGCCTCGCTTATCGAACGCATGCCGGACTACGACGTGTCGGCTGCGGGGCAGCGCAAGCAAGAAGCGTTGGCCGATGCCCCGGCCGACCTGCGACGTGACGCTCTGTGGGCAATCTCGCTTATCAAGGGCCGCGCACGCACCACGGTGGAGCTGATCTGATGCAAGTGCGCGCGCTCCAAGGTGACACCGTAGACGCCCTGTGCTGGCGCCACCTGGGCACCACGCGCGATGTCGTGGAACAAACCTACGAACTAAACCCCGGCCTAGCCGACTTGGGCGCGGTACTTCCGCACGGCCAGGTCGTCACGCTGCCGGATAGCACCCCGCAACCATCGGCGGCGCCTGCCGTCAAACTTTGGGATTGATCCAAATGGCCGAACCATCGACCGTATCGGGCGCCGTGGCCACCACGCTGGTATCCGGCGCGGCCCTGTCGCAAATCTTGCCCTTGATCGATGCCAATGCCGCCTTCGGCGCGGTCATGGGCGCGGCCTTGGTCGCAAGCACCAAGAAAGATTTGACCGCGTGGAAGCGCTTCGCCTCCTTCCTCGTGTCCGGCCTTTGCGGGTATGGCGGCGCCGGCGAGATTGTCGCCCGCGAGCTGGCCAAGGAAACCTTTTTGCCCGCCCTGGTCGGCGCCGTGGTTATCGTGCCGCTGGCGTTGAAACTGCTGGCCAAGGCGCCTGACTTTGATCTGGGCGCCATTTCTCGCGCCTTTGGGGAGAAGAAATGACCGACCTGCACCCAGCCCCTGCCTTGTCCGCCATCGCGGTCGCCTGCGCGTTTCTGTACGCCCTGACGGCCGGCCGCTTCCTCTGGTATCGGCCCAACGGCGCGCGCCACCGCCGCGCCCTTTCGTGCCTGGCGAGCGCGCTGATTGCGGCGCTCTTCTGCCGCGCGGTCGAAATCCTCTTACTACGTTCTCCTGCCAGCGCTTCCGAGCTGGTTATAGCGGGCCTGCTTTGCGCCTGCGCCTGGCGCGCGCGCGGCAACATCGCGGCGCTTGCCCGGGGAGATTCCGATGTCTGAAATCTTGCGCAAGGGCGACATCGGCCAGCGCGTCGCCGACCTGCAGGCCGATTTGCGCCGCGCCGGGTACGCCGTCGAACGCACCGCGATCTATGACGACCGCACGCGCGCCGCTGTGGCCGCGCTGCAAGCGGCAGCCGGTTTGGTCGTGGATGGCGTGTATGGGCCGAAGAGCCGCGTTGCGCTCGCCGACTTCGACGTGTCCAGCCTGCTCAAGGAATCCGACCTGATCGCCGCCGCCGAACGTCTGGGCGTGCCCTTGGCCAGCATCAAAGCAGTCAATGAGGTGGAATCACGCGGGCGCGGCTTTCTGCCCGACGGGCGCCCCGTCATCCTGTTTGAGCGTCACGTCTTCTGGAAGCAGCTTGTTGCCCACGGCGTGGACCCGACGCAGTACGGAGAGCGTCCAGCCATCTTGAGCCGTCAGCGTGGTGGCTATGCCGGCGGCGCGGCCGAGTATGTCCGACTGGCCTACGCCATGCAGATTCATGCGCCGGCCGCCCAGGAGGCAGCCAGCTGGGGATCGTTCCAGATCATGGGCTATCACTGGAAGGCGTTGGACTTTGCGGATATCGAGTCGTTCGTTGCCACTCAGCACCGCAGCGAAGGCGACCAGCTGGCGACCTTCACCGCATTTGTGCTGGCCGATGCGGCATTGCACCGTGCGTTGAAGGCAAAAAAATGGGCGCAATTCGCGCGCCTCTATAACGGCCCGGCCTACGCGGAAAACCTGTACGACATCAAACTGGCGCGCGCCTATGCGCGCTTCGCTGGCGAAACTCAGGAGGCGGGATGACGGCGATTCTCCGGACCCTGGCGCCCTACGCTATATCGCTGGTGTTGGCCGCTCTGATGTGGTTTCAACGCGGTCAGATTGAAAGTCAGGATATTGCCCTCAAGGCCTACGGGCAGATCATCAAGGGCCAGGATAGCGACCTGGCCGACCTGAAAGACCGCATGACGGGCCAGCGTCTCGATCTGCTGCAGTTGGAGCGCACGCAAGACGAAATTCGCAACGCGCTGGACCAGCGCACGTTCGACATCGAAAGGCTGAAAAATGAAGATCCGCAAATTCGCAGCTGGGCTGATTCTCTGCTGCCTGATCCTATTGCAAGGCTGCGTCAGCGCCCCGCCATTACCGGCGCCGCGGCTTACGCTGAATACCTGCGCACCCGTGACACCGTGCAGCCTGCCGGCGGCGGGTCCGAGGTCGCACGGAGACCTGACGCTGTTGATTGATCGCGTAGAGGCCGCATGGGCGATATGTGCGGCGAAGGTGGACAGCATTATCAAATGTCAGAGCGAGACCGGCCATGCGCAAAGCCAATGAACTGCGCGAGTACTTGACCAGGCACAACCGATTTTTGAATGAGTTCCCGGACCGCCTGCATGTCTTCGTGGAACAAGGGAACATTCACTGCTCCGCCACGCGCAGCTTGTCGCACGAGTATCGCTTTACTCTGACCATCGTTGTGACGGATTACGCTGGCTCGACCGATGCGCTCATGCTTCCCCTGTTGGCTTGGATTCGGGTCAAGCAGCCCGAGCTTATGGCGAACAAGGACCGCCGCGAGAACGGCATCAGCTTTGAGGTGGAGCTACTGGACAACAATGCGGCCGACGTGGAAATCAAGATACCGCTCACGGAACGGGTGATTGTGCAAAGCGCGCGCGACGGTAAAGGGATGGTTGCCGTTCACGAAGACGAGCCGGCAGACGAAGATCTGCCGCTAGACGCGGAAGAAATCACGGTGGAGCTGCCTGGATTCGATCCTGTCACGATCAGCATTCCCGCATGGCCACATCCCTATGAATGACGACTTCAGCGACGTGCAGGCCTGGGCAGCTGCCTTGATGCAGCAGCTGCGCCCAGCGGAGCGCCGCCGCGTAAACCGTGCGGTCGCGGTGGAGCTGCGCCGCAGCCAAAGCCTTCGCATCGCCTCGCAGCAAAACCCCGACGGCACGCCATATGCGCCTCGGCGCGCAAAGAAAAACCTGCGCAGCAAAGCCGGGGCCATTCGTCGCCGGATGTTCACCCGGCTGCGCACGGCCCGGTTCATGCGCATACGGGCTACGGACACTGAGGCAATTGTGGGCTACACCGGCGGCGCGGCCCGCCTGGCCATCGTTCACCAAGAAGGCCGCACAGACCGGCCCGCGCCTGGTCAAAAGCCAGTGCGGTATCCCCGCCGCAAGCTATTCGGCTTCACGCAGCAGGAACGCGACGCAGTGTTAGACACGCTCGCGCGCCATCTCGCAGGCCACCGCCTGTAGAGCGGCCTCGTACAAGGCGCACCACGTGCGCGCGCGAAAACTGCCCGGCAACATTGCCGGTATGAACGACGTCGCCGAACTCTTTCGCCTTATCTCCAACATCGTCCGCATCGGCACGGTGTTTGCCGTGGACCTGAAAAGCCGACCTGCAAAGGTCCGTGTTTCCTCCGGTGACTTGGAATCGAACTGGCTGCCCTGGCTGGAACTTCGCGCGGGGCGCACGCGCACGTGGAACCCGCTCACGGTGGGCGAGCAAGTCATCGTCCTGTGCCCCGACGGGGACCCCGCCGGCGGCGTGGTGCTGGCCGGCCTGAACTCGGAAGCCATCCCGGCGCCATCGGACAGCGAGGCGGAACACGTCACGGACTATCCGGACGGCGCACGTATCACCTACGACCATCATACCGGCAAGCTCACGGCGGTGGGCATCAAGTCGGCCTTCGTAGACGCGAGCGAGACTGCCACCCTCAAAAGCCCCGACATCACCCTTGACGGCAATGTGACGGTGACCGGCCTGCTGACGTATCAGGCCGGCATGGCGGGGAAGAACGGTAAAGGGAACGCCACCACCGTCGAAGGAAACATCATCCACATCAATGGCGATCTTTCTTCCAATGGCGTTGTGTTGCATACGCACAGGCATCGCACGCAAGGCCTGGACGCGCCCACAACGGAGCCGGTGCAATGAGCTATCTGGGTATGAACGCCGCTACGGGCCTACGCATCAGCGGACGCGAACACCTGGCGCAGTCGGTCAGCAAGGTTTTGCAGACGCCGCTTGCCACGCGCAACCGGCGCCGAACGTTTGGCGCAAAGGCAGCCGACATGATCGACTCGCCCGCGAATGGCGCAGCCGTCCTGCAGTTGTACGCAGCAGCGGCGACGGCGCTGATGTTGTGGGAACCACGATTGCGCGTGCGCTCGTTGTCGGTAGACGTGGACGCTGCCCGGCCTGGGCGCGTCGTGCTGAACATTCACGGCGAAGCCGATACGGGCGACCGAATTGAAAACGTGTCCTTCGCCACCCTTCTGAGCGCTTGACATGGCAAACCCCAACATCATCGATCTATCCCAGCTGCCCGCGCCCGACGTCGTTGAGGCACTGGACTACGAGCAAATTCTGGAAACGCGCAAGGCCCGTTACTTGGCGCTCTTTGCGCAAGAGGATCAAGACGCGATTGCCAAGGCGCTCGCACTGGAATCAGAACCGCTCGTTATCGTCCTGCAGGAGAACGCAGAACGGGAAGTGATTTTGCGTCAGCGCGTGAACGACGCGGCGCGCGCCGTATTGCTTGCCTTTGCACGCGGCAAAGACCTTGAACACATCGCGGCCGAGTACGGCGTATCACGCCAGCTCATCCAAGCCGCAAACCCTGATGCCGTGCCGCCCACTGATGCGGTGTATGAAAGCGACGACGAGCTTTGCGAACGCGCGCAAATGGCTTGGGAAGGCCTGTCCACCGCTGGCCCGCGCGACGGCTACGTGTTCCACGCCCTTAGCGCTGACGGCGCGGTGGCAGACGCCACCGCTACCAGTCCCCAGCCTTGCGATGTGCTGATCTGCGTGTTGTCCCGCGAGGGGGCCGGCGCCGCATCAGCCCAACTGGTGGCCAAGGTCACCGCCAAGCTAAGTGACGAAGACATTCGACCCATGGGCGACCGCTTGACGATTCAGTCATCGCAGATCGTGACGTACCGCGTCCGCGCCGTACTGCACATGAAAGGCGAAGGCCCGGGCCGCACGGTGGCGCTGGATGCGGCGCGCCGGGCGTGCGAGGCGTATGTGAATCGTCCGAGACGCGCGGGCGTGTCCGTGTGGCGTTCCGCCCTTACCGCTTCGCTTCATGTTGAAGGCGTGGACCATTTGGAACTGTTGGAGCCGGCGGCCGATCTGGTGCTGACCCCCGTGCAGGCGGCCACCTGCGCGGGTATCGAGCTGTCCATCGCCGTGGAAGGCTGATATGGCGGAGAAAACCACGCTGCTGCCGCCTGCTTCCACGCCCGTAGAGCGCAAGCTTGCGCAGGTGGGCGCCGACATTGAAAACGTCCCGTTGCCTATTCGTTCGCTTCGCCGCGCAGCGACGGCACCCGACGATTTGCTGCCTTGGCTGGCATGGGAACGATCAGTGGACCGGTGGGACGATTCCTGGACCGTGGCCGCGAAACGCAAGGCGTTGGCCAACTCGTTCCGGATACACCAGATCAAGGGAACCATCGGCGCGCTACGGCGCGTGGTGGAGCCGCTGGGGTATCTGCTTGAGGTGACCGAATGGCACCAAATGGCCCCCGAGGGCGCGCGCGGCACCTTCCGCCTGACCATCGGCGTGCTGGACGGCGGGATATCCGAACAGATGTATTACGAGCTGGGCCGGCTCATTGATTGCACCAAACGCCTGAGCCAGCACCTGATCGGCCTGGCCATCGCGGTAGAGGTCCGCGCGCAGGTGAATTACGGCCTCGCGTCTTACGACGGCGACGAAATGACCGTTTACCCGTATCAACCACAACCCGTGGAAGTCCGCACCGGCATGAACGCTGGCGTGGCCACGCACATCATTGACACTCTCACGGTATACCCATGACAACGTTTTTCGGAATTCTGACCAAAATTGGCGAAGCCAAGGAAGCCAACGCCAAGGCGCTGGGCGTGCCTGTCCTCATCACAGAAATGGAGGTGGGCGACGGCGGCGGCGTATCGCCGACACCGGACCGCGAGCAAACGGCCCTGATTGGCTCCAAACGTCGCGCGCAGATCAACCGATCCTTTGTGGATCCGAGCAATCCGTCTTGGCTCGTCGTGGAACAGGTCATACCGGAGCAGGTCGGCGGCTGGTGGGTTCGTGAGCTGGGCCTACGCGATGCGGACGGCGATTTGGTGGCCGTGGCCAACTGCCCGCCGACTTACAAGCCCCTGCTTTCGGAAGGGTCGGGCCGCACGCAGGTTGTCCGGATGGTGTTGCAGGTTTCAAGCGCCAAGGACTTCACCCTGAAAATCGATCCGGCCGTTGTCCTGGCGACGCGTCAGTACGTGGACGAGGGTCTGCTGAAAAAGCTCGATAAGGACGGTACGGCAGTCGCCGCGACCAAGCTGGAAACGGCCCGCTCGTTTTCGATCACGGGCGGTGCCACCGCAGCGGCAAAGACCTTTGACGGCACCGGCAATGTGGCGCTGACCGTGACCGCGTTGGACGTATCTAAAGCCACGGCCGGCACCTTGCCCGTGGCGCGGGGCGGAACGGGCGTTGCCACGGTTGCAGCGGGCGCTTATCTGGTTGGTGCCGGAACGGCCGCCCTGGCTACGCGTTCGGCGGCTCAGGTGCTGGACGATATCCAGGCCTTCCCCAAGGCGGGCGGCACCGTCAACGGGCCAGTCGTACTCGGCGCCGGCGCGGCGGTGGGCAGTCAATACGGCGCAAATACGGCAGCAGGACAGACAGCTCACGTCTTGCTGCCGGACGGCGGCGGTTTTTCGACGCACACGGGCACCATCACGGGCGCCATGAAAATCACCTTGCCGCCGGCGGCAATTGGCGCAAACACGATGATTCGGCTTCGGGTGGACATCTTCGAATACCTGACCGATGTTCCCCCCGTGACCATGTTGATTCACGGCTATGTACAAAGCACTAAGGCTTGGGGCCGGCAAGGCGCGACGATTATCGCCGGCACGGTCGGATCGGATATGGCGGTGCGGTTCGGATCTGATTCGAGTGGGGCGCTGTGCATCTGGCTTGGCGAATTGAACCGGGCATGGTCCTACCCGTCTGTGACCGTTTCCGAGGTGACGGCGAAGTACAACACTGCCGGCGCGACAGTCGCGGGATGGGCGACCGGGTGGAAGGTTGAGCCGGTCATCGCATTTGAGACCGTCGCCCAAACTGCCACGGTCAGCAATCTGGCTTTTGCCCGTTCGGATATCCCGCGCGTGACTGGCTTACAGGCGGCGCTGGACAGCCGCGTGCCGGTCGTGTCTATAAGCAGTCTGCCAACGACCAACATAGGCCCGGTCCTAGTCGCCGAAGTCGCAGAGGTGTGGATTTGGGTTTCCACGAGCTTCTATACCGGCTACCGCTCGCCCCTTTGCGGTCGGCCACTGGACGGCCACACCGTCGCGCCACTTCCCAGCGAAGTAGACGCGGTAGGCGGCGTCCTTCAGAAGTCCGCATATGCCGCGCTGTGGGGTTACGCGCAGGAAAATGGCTTGGTGCTCACCCAAGCCAATTGGGAAGCGCGGCGCGGTGGCCACTACTTCGTCAACATCGACGCGAACACCTTCCGCGTGCCCGATCTGCGCGACATGTTCCGCCGTTTCACCGGAACTGACGCTGACACTGCAAATGCAAGGGCGGTCGGTTCCCGTCAGGGCGATGCCAATAAAGCCCATTTCCATTTGCCATCGTCCGGCGGTAATTTCGTGGTCAATATGATTCCCTCGGTAGGTGGGTACGCAAATATTGCGGTCGATCCCCAAGGCTGGGTGCAGTCGAACGGCGGTAGCACGGCCACCAGCGGCGGGCCTGAAAGCCGCCCCATTAACGTCGCCTACCATCCGCGTATCCATGTCTAAATTAAGCGTGAATTCGGGGGTGGTAGGCGGTGTTGACAGGGCGCGTCTCAGTCGACGATCGAGTTGCACGAGCAGAATCGAAATCTATGCCTTGATTCACGGAGGTTCCTGTGCCTGACGGCGTCCCGACGCGGTTCGCGACGTGTCCTACAAGCGCTCCGGTAGTTTGTGGAGCGTCAGCACCTCGCAAGATGAAAGTCGCGGTCCCCTGGATTCGTTGGAGGGCATCCATCTGCGATGAACCGATAGTTCTTGCATTTGCAGTGAAGGTGACGCTATGCATGAATTCTCGGGTGATAAGCGACGTTCAGCGGACGATTTTCGGGGCCAGCCAGTACGCCGTCCATGCCGGCATTGGCGAGCAACATGCCCGCGCCGTTGGCCGATCCCGCAGCCCACGCATAGGAGTTGCCCAATAACCGACCGATGTTGTACGGCGATCGGACCGAATCGCCCTGGCGTGTGCCCAGCAGTCTCGCATTTGCAGTGCAAATTTCACCAACAGGAGTAGTACCTATGAAAGTCGCATACCAAACAGCACCCAACGGCCTTTATCTTCACGAGGTCGCCGCAAGCGAACTAGCGCTGTCGCCGGGCGAATTCAATATTCCTTTCGGCGCATATATTGAGGCGCCGCCCGCTGCGCCCGCCGGCAAAGTTGCGCGCCGCGAGGGGGAACGCTGGAACCTCGTCGATGACCACCGCAGTACCCCGCTTTGGATCGCAGAGACGGGGCTACCCTACAGCGTGGACACGAGCGCAACCGTTGACGGGCTAGAGGTCGCCTATCCCGGCTACGGACCGATACCGAGCTGGTTAACTGTCGCCGAGCCAATTAGCCCGACCGGAAAAGAAGGCGCCGACCTGGCGGAATAACGGCGGGGCTACGCGCAGGCGGCTTGCGCGGTTTCGCCAGCCAGACGGCCCAGGCGAATCTGCGCGAGCTGTCGCTTGCCCAGCGGACTTCTTGCAAGCTTCTGCGCCAACTCTCTGCCGCGAGGGTGGTAGTAGCGCAAAAGCATCCGCGTATCAACGTTTCCATTCACTTTCGCCAACTCATGCACCTGAAAGACCGTGGCGAGCTGTGACGTGCCTTCGTGCCGCAAGTCGTGAAAGCGCAAATCGTGAAAGTACGCTGCACTAGGCCGACGGCCGAACTTTCGGCATAGCGCTTCGTACTGAGCGCGGGCACGTCGCCGCGCGCGGATGAACGCGCGTGTGGCTGAACCGGGCTGCATTGTGAATATCCGGCCGCGCATTGGCTTGCCGGTCATCCAACGACGCAAAGCCTCTCGCGCGAGCGGCGTGAGGGGAACGTCCCGGGCGCGGCCGTTCTTGGTGTGGGGTAGATGCACCACGCCGTGCATCAGGTCCAAATTCTCTCGCAGAATGCCAACCACCTCAGAGCGCCGCATGCCCGTTTCACGAGCCACGATCAAGATGGTGGGCAACTCGCGTGACCTGGTGGCCCGGATGATCCAGTCCAGCTCTTCGCGCGGGCACTCCAACTCTGACACGCCCCTAAGCTGTATCTGTGTGAACAGGCGGCGGTCACGCGCATCATTTACGGCAGGCCTGCGCACAAGTTGCACCGGGTTTGCCAGCCAGTCATATCCCCAATCTTTTCGAATGATCGTGTAGACGTGCGATAGAAACGCCATCCGCCTCACGACCGTTGCCGATGCCCGAACCTTCAACCATTCGTCCCGCAGCTCCGCCAAGTCGCTGGCTCGAATGCGGTCTACCGGCCGCTGTGCAAGTCTGGTGGCGCTCCAAATGCGAGATATCGAACGTTCCGACACATGCCCCTTTTTGATAGCGGACACCTCCAACAGATAGCGCTCAAGCGCTTGCGCAAGTGTGGGTACGGCTTTTTTGATGCGTCGTCGGCTAGGGTGCATGGCGGAAAAAAAAGCCCGAAGTATCCCATGCGCTGTGTATCTCTCATGCACAAGGCAATTTCCATGCGCGCGCGAACGGTGCCCTTCAAACTGCAAGCCATACCCCGCGCATTGAAGGGCGGGATATCCGCTCACCAACAATGAGGGCTACTCATGGCACTGGACCAATATCATCACGGCGTGCGCGTTGTCGAACTCGACGGCGGCACGCGCCCCATCCGCACCGTTTCCACCGCTATCGTGGGGCTTGTGGCAACCGCCGAAGACGCCGACGCAGCGGCGTACCCGCTGAATACTCCCGTCCTCGTCACCAACATGGCCGCCGCCGCCGGCAAGGCCGGCACCAAGGGCACGTTGGCGCGCTCGCTGCAAGCCATCGCCTCGCAAACCAACCCGGCTGCCGTCATCGTGCGTGTGCCGCAGGGCGAGACGGAAGCGGAGACCACATCCAATGTCATCGGTGGCGTGGCACCGAATGGCCGATACACCGGCATGAAAGCACTGTTGGCCGCGCAGAACTCCGGCCCGAAGGTCAAGCCGCGTATCGTCGGCATTCCCGGCTTGGAAAACGCTGCAACCGTCGCGGCCCTGGCCGAGACCGCACAGAAGTTGCGCGGGTTTGGCTATGCCAGCATTGCCGGCTGCGACACCATCGAAGAGGCCGCCGCCTTCCGCGAAGGGTTCGGCCAACGCGAACTGATGCTGATCTGGCCCGAGTTCCTGGGCTGGGATTCGCGCGCCAATGCCGAAGGGATCATCACCGCATCCTCCGCCGCGCTGGGTCTGCGGGCCAAATTAGATCAGGACGTGGGCTGGCACAAGGTGCTGTCCAACGTCCCTGTCAACGGCGTTACCGGCATCAGCAAGGATGTTTTCTGGGACTTGCAAGACCCGGCCACGGACGCGGGCTATCTGAACGAGAAAGACATCACGACGCTGGTTAACCGCACGGGCTTTCGCTTCTGGGGCAGCCGCACGTGCGCCGGTCCCCAAAGCCTGTATCCGTTCGAGAACTACACCCGTACCGCGCAGATCCTCGCCGACACGATGGCCGAGGCGCACATGTGGGCGGTGGACGCGCCGCTGCATCCGTCGCTGGTCCGGGACATCCTCGAAGGCATCAATGCCAAGTTCCGCCAGCTCAAGTCACTGGGCTACATCATCGACGGCAAGGCCTGGTATGACGAAGAGCCGAACACCAAGGAATCGTTGAAGAGCGGCAAGCTGGTGCTCGACTTCGACTACACGCCCGTGCCGCCGCTGGAAGACCTGGGTTTCCGCCAGCGCATCACCGATCAATACCTGTTGGACTTCGCGCAGCGCATCGGCGCCTAACTCTCCGGCCGGCGCCCGGCGCCGGTCTCTCTGAACCCCTGGAGCCAAACAAATGGGAATGCCCAGCAAGCTCAAAAACATGAACGTCTACAACGACGGTACCAGCTATGCAGGTATCGCCACGTCCGTCACGCTGCCCAAGCTCACGCGCAAGATGGAAGCATTTCGCGGCGGCGGCTTGGGCGGTGCGGTCAAGGTGGATTTCGGCCTGGATGACGACGCGCTCAAGGTCGAATGGACGTGCGGCGGATATCTCACTCAGGTCTTGAAGCAGTACGGCTCCGTCGATGTCGCGGGCGTGCAACTGCGTTTCGCTTCGGCGTTCCAACGAGATGACACCCAGGCCGTGACGAGCGTGGAAATCGTTGTGCGCGGCCGCCATTCGGAAATCGACCGCGGCGAAATGAAAGTGGGCGACGACACCGAAATGAAGATGGTGACCGAGTGCGTTTACTACAAGGAAGTAGTGGACGGCGAGACCCTTTTTGAGATCGACCTCGTAAACATGATCCACATGGTCGGCAACGTTGACACCATGCAGGCGATTCGCACCGCCATCGGCCTCTAAAACTCTGCATCACTGGAAACCTCATGACTGACACCATCACCCCGAACAGCCACCCGCAAGCCGCCAGCCAGCCGGCGGCTGTCATCGACACGGACAACGTGAAGTCCGTTGATCTGGATGAGCCGATCAAACGCAGCAGCGGTGAAATTAAACGTGTGCTGATCCGCAAACCCAACGCTGGCGCCCTGCGCGGCGTAACCCTTATGGCGCTGGTTCAAATCGATGTCCAAGCCCTGCGCACCGTCCTGCCGCGCGTGTGCGAACCGATCCTGACGCCTGCCGAAATCAACGAGCTGGACCCGGCCGACCTGCTGAGTGTGGGGGCAACGCTGGCCAGTTTTTTTATGAGCAAGGTGGAGCGTCAGGCTATCCAAACTCCGTAGAGGACGCCATGGCGGATATCGCCATGGTGTTCCATTGGCCGCCGGCCGCGATGGACCCCATGGACCTGGCCGAGCTGGCCGACTGGCGCGAACGCGCGCGCGTACGCCACCAACCCGAGACGTAAACGATGGACAAGGCGCTACAGCTTCGCGTCATCGCGGCCCTGCAGGACAAGCTTTCCGGGCCGCTGCAGAAGATCCGAAATACGGCCGGCATGTCCGCACAGGGCGTGTCCGACCTGCGCGGCAGGCTCAAGCAGCTGACCACCGCGCAGCGCGACGTCGGCCAATTCCGCGAGCTGACGCGCGGCCTGCAATCTACTCGCGCCGAGATGGCCGCCGCGCAGCAGCGCGTGGCCACGCTCGCGCAGCAGATCCAGGGAACCACCAGCCCGACCCGCGCCATGACGCGGGAATTCAACCAGGCGGTCCGCTCTGCCCAGCAGCTCAAGGAGCGCCACGGGCAGCAGTCCATCGAGTTGCAGAAGCTGCGTGACAACCTCAGCCGCACGGGAATATCAAGCTCCAACTTGGCGCAGGATGAACGCCGTTTGCGCCAGCAGATCGACCAAACCTCTCAAGCGCTTTCGCGTCAAACGCAAAAGCTCCAAGCAGCGGCCAGCCATCAACAGAAACTCGCTGCGGCCAAAGACAAGTACGGTGCGGGCAAAGCCACCGCCGGCGCAATGGCAGGCACGGGTGTGGGCGCCCTGGCCACGGGCGGGGCCGCCCTCTACGCCGAATCGCGTTTCATCCGCCCTGGCGTAGAGTTTGACGCCAAGATGAGCAAGGTTCAGGCGCTGTCACGCCAAGACAAGGCCAGCGCAGAAATGAAAGCGCTTCGGCAGCAGGCGCGCGACCTGGGCGCGACGACGATGTTCTCGGCCACCCAGGCGGCTGACGCGCAAGGGTTTCTGGCCATGGCCGGCTTCAACGCGAAAGCAATCCTTGATGCGATGCCCGGCATGCTGTCGCTGGCCAAGGCGGGCGATACCGACCTGGCGCAGACGGCGGACATCGGTTCCAACATCCTGACGGGCTTTCAGCTTCCCGCCGAGCAGATGAGCCGCGTGGGCGACGTATTGACCGGCGCTTTCACGCGTTCCAATACCAGCTTGTACATGTTGGGCGAGACGATGAAGTACGTGGCGCCCGTTGCTTCCGGCGTTGGCGCAGACATCGAGACCGTTGCCGCAATGGCCGGCAAGCTGGGCGACGCGGGTATTCAGGGCAGCATGGGCGGCACGGCCCTGCGGGCGATCCTGGGCCGCCTCGCCGCCACTCCCAAGGCTGCCGCCGACGCGCTCAAAGAGCTGAGCATCAGCACCAAAGACGCCAAGGGAAACTTGCGTGACGTTCCGGCCATTCTGGAAGAACTGCACAAGAAAACCGCAAAGATGGGCAACGCGCAGCGGTCAGGCATCTTCAAAGCCATTGCGGGCGAGGAAGCATTCAGCGGGCTGCAGGTGCTTGTCGGCCAGGCCGGCACGGGAGACCTGCAGAAGTTCGTCACCACCCTTAAAACCCAAACGACGGGCGAAGCCGACAAGACCGCCGGCACGATGGCCGATAACCTGGTCGGGGATTTGGACGAGCTTTCCAGCGCATGGGAAGACGTGGGCATTCAAGTTGAGGAGCTGCACGATGGCAACCTGCGCAAGCTGGCGCGTGGCTTGGCTGGTGTCGTCAGCAACGTGGGCGAGTGGATGAGGGCAAATCCCAGGCTGGCCGGCGCGCTCACGATGGGCGCCACCGCCGTGGCGCTGCTGGTCGCCTCCTTCGGCGCGCTGACCCTGGCGCTGGCGGCCGTGCTAGGCCCCTTCGTCATGGTGCGCTTTGGACTGTCGATGCTGGGCATCCAGGGTGGCAGCTTGCTGGGCGTTTTGTTCAATCTGGCCAAAGGCGGGTTTGGGCTGCTGGGCGGTGCGATCATGACGGTGGGCAAACTGCTTATGGCCAACCCCATCGCGCTGGCTGTCTTGGCCATCGCCGGCGCCGCATACCTCATCTATCAGTATTGGGGTCCGATCCGCGTGTTTTTCTCGGGCCTGTGGGCGCAGGTCACAGCGGCCTTTGATGCGACGATGCAATGGCTGCGCACCGTGCTGGCCGCCCTGAACCCAATACCAATTCTTTCCGTGGCGTGGAATGGCCTGACGACCTTCTTTACTGGCATTTGGGAAAGCGTCAAAACTGCGGTCAATGGTGGCCTGGGCGGCATTGCTGCGCTTCTGGTGAACTGGTCTCCGCTAGGCCTCCTGTACACCGCGATTACTGCTGCCCTTGGCAAGCTTGGCATCGAGCTGCCGGGCAGCTTTACCGAGTTCGGCGGCATGCTGATTCAGGGGCTTATCAACGGCATCACCAGCATGGCCGGCGCGCTCAAAGAATCCATTTCCAACATCGGTACCGGCATTGTGGGGTGGTTTAAGGAAAAGCTGGGCATCCGTTCGCCAAGCCGCGTTTTCGCCGAAATGGGCGGGTTCGTTTCCGAGGGGGCCGCTGTTGGCATCGAAGACCGCCAGCCGGCCGCCGTGAAGGCCGCCCAGGCGCTCGCCGCGTCCGTGGCAATAGGTGGGGCTATGTCTCCCGCAGCGGCGGCCCTGGTGCCTCCTCCTGCGTTGGCATCGTCGGCCACCGCAATGGCGGGCGATGACCGCGCACTAGCCCGGATCGACAGCCGGCCGGCAATGTCATCGGCTGCAGCCGCCAGCAGACCCATCACCATCCAAGGCGACACCATCACGATCCACATCAGCGGCGCCAGCGCACAGCCGAGCGATATCGCCCGGGCGGTGGAAGATGCGTTGCGCCGCCGCGATAGCGACAAGGCCGCGCGGCTGCGTTCTTCCTATATCGACAACTGAAAGGAACCACCACCATGATGATGGCCCTGGGCATGTTCATTTTTGGCCTACCCACTGCTGCGTACCAGACGTTAAAGCGGCAGACGGAATGGCGGCACCCATCGAACTCGCGCATGGGCGCGGGGCCCGCGTATCAATTCGTGGGCAAGGGGGAAGACACGTTCACGCTGGGTGGAACGATCATCCCGCAGCTCTTCGGCACCACCAGCAGCCTGCGACTTCTGCGCCGCATGGGCGACACCGGTAAGGCGTACGTGATGGTTGACGGCGTAGGCACGGTGCACGGCGCCTTCATCATCACCGGCTTGGACGATGAAAGCTCAATGTTCTTTGTGAACGGCATTGCGCAGAAAGTGGACTTCACGCTCACGCTGAAATGCGTGGATGACTCCCAAGCGCGTCCGCTGCTTGATGACCTGCAAATCCCCATCGACAAGATGGACGGATCGATTCTGGGCTGGGGGCTTTGATGGCGTTGCTACCCGCCGCAAGCCAGCCCGCGCAGGGCGCCGAGCATCCCGTGCCACGTTGGCGCGTGGTCGTTGACGGCCAGGACATGACGGCCAAGGTCGCGCCGCGCCTCATGAGCTTGTCCATTACGGAATGCAGGTCCGACCAGGCCGACCAGCTCGACTTGGTTCTAGACGACGCTGACGGCCGGCTAGCGTTGCCTCGTCGTGGCGTCTCTGTCCGTGTGTATCTGGGCTGGGATGGTCCGCGCGGCCTGGTGGACAAGGGCACATTCGAAGTGGATGAGGTGGAATACTCCGGCCCGCCCGACACCATCACCTTGCGGGCGCGTAGCGCTGACATGGGCAACGCGTTGCGCACGCGCGCTACGCGCAGCTTCCACAAGACCACCATAAACGCCATCGTGGAAACCATCGCCAAAGCCCACAAGCTCACCCCTGTGGTGGGTCTTTTTGGGAAGACGAACGTTGCACACATTGACCAGACTGACGAATCGGACCTTGCGTTTCTGAACCGGATAGGCAAGCGTTACGATGCCGTGGCCACCATCAAAGAAGGCAAGTTGCTGTTTATGTCGGTGGGCACCGGCAGCACTGCGAGCGGCAAGGATATGCCCACCATCGAACTGACCCGCCGCGATGGTGACCATATCCGCTACCACGTCGCGGATCGGGATTCCTACACGGGCGTGCGCGCGTCCTGGCAAGACAAGGGCAAGGCACAGCGGCGTCACGTTTTGGCTGGCGTTATTGGCAACGCCAAGCGCCTGCGGCAACTGTATGCGAGCGAAGAGGATGCGCTTGAGGCCGCGCGCGCGGAATGGGCAAGACTTCGGCGTGGCATGGCCACATTAAAGTTCGATTTGGCTTATGGGCGGCCGGACCTTGCGCCGCAAACGAAGGTTCGATTTGCGGGCACCAAAGAGCCGATTAGCTCAACGGTATGGTTGCTGTCGCGCGTCACGCACAAGCTGGACGATAGCGGACTGACGACCAGCGCCGAGGGCGAGACGATAGAGGCGGCAGACGCACGCAAGGCGGACGAAGCCCAGCCCAGCGGCGACCTGCCTGCGGACGAGGACGCGGGCTAAGCCGCGCCGCACTACCGCTCGACGTTCAACATCAAGTTAACCACCAGCTGCACCGCGCCGATCTGGATGTTGTTGTTTCCTGAGATGGATTGACGCGGTGCTGTCTCCCCCGCGATCTGCATGTTGCCGTCACCTTCGATGCGCTGCTCGTTGGGCGGCGGCTCCGGCGGCGGGCGCGTAGCCCGTTCGTCAGAGGACCGCGCTAGTGCGGCGTACAACGTGCCCAACACGTCGTCATGCTTCGGTGATTCGTGAGGCTGATTAAGGATGTGAACGTTGGACCCGGGGCCGATAGGCTTATGCATTTCTTATCTTCCTACTGTGCTTGGCCAGCTCCATACAGGCACAAAAGACCGGACGCACCTGCAGCCCTTGCCGGCTTATGAGGGCTTCACTTCCCCCTTTGCCACAGCCCCGGCTTTGAAGATCTACGCGGCCAAATCCAACACCAACGCAATCAGCTGATCCTGCGTCGGCGCCATCTGCGCCTTGCTGGCCCGGAACAAGGCATCGGCGGCCTTGCGCTTCTTCGCGGGACTCATCTTCCGGTCGGTCGCTTCAAGCGCCAATTCCAGTGTCTCCCAAGCCATCCCATATCTCTCAAGGTCGGCTTCCAGGTCCTTAGCCGACAGCGAGCGAGCGCCGGTCACGATGTAGAGAACGTCGGCGCCGGCGGCGGCTACCGCCTCTAAGTACTTTGCGTCCGGGCTTCGCTTGCCCGATTCGTACGTGTGCTGGGCGAGGGCCTTCACCCCGCCTATCGCCCCAAAGGTTGCTTGATCCATCGCCAGGCGCTTCCGCTCTTCGCGCAGACGTTCGCCAATATTCATTTCCATAGTTTTCCCATTGACCAACTATGCGAATGCATAGATAATGTGGTTTCACACTTGTTATCAAATGCCAAACAGCATGAAACATACACCAACCGCGAGTACCAAAGGTTCCGCCAAACGGATGACAGACGCCGGGGACGTGCAAAAGATGGTCGGCTTTCGAGTACCTGTCGCCGAATTTGCACGTTGCGTCGCTCATGCAAATCAGCAAAAGCGTTCGACTTCTTCGTTCATTCGGATGCTTGCGCTTCGAGGGCTTGAAAGCTTCGAGGCGGAAATCGGTGACCCGAAATCCCGGCGGCGCTGAGCAATGAACAGATTCGGTATGGCCTGCCCTTACTGCGAAACGTGGGCGACTGTGCGCAGCAGTGAATCGCTGACGCCCCTGGTCCGGGTCGCCTATTTCCAGTGCCGCAATCTCAATTGCGGCCTCATCTGGAAGGCCCACATTGAGGCAATCGCCGCCATAACAACGTCGCCCCTTGCGTCTGCCCGACCAGACATTCACCTGCCGCTTTCCCCCTACAGCGAGGCATTGCGCCGTGCCGCTACGGCTAAAGCAGATCCTCGCCAACTGAGCCTTGACCATGAAAACCAATAACGCCAGTCTTTCCGTTGTGCATGGTTCCGTCAACTGGAGCCGCAACTTTCTTTCCGATCAGGCATACCAGTTCATTGCGGTTGAATTGGCCAACTGCAAACGCTCCGCCGTGCTGCGAGATAACCAGCTGCTTGAACGCTGCACCGCGCATCTGGTGGCGCTGGCAGGTTGCTCTATGGCAACAGCCGCAACACAAGCGGCGCAAGTTATCGCAGAACACGACAGCGCCCGTAGCCGCGTCACTCTGGACATGGACCGAAGCACCAGCCATGCCTTGTTTGTTGTGGACCGCGATCAAGGCACCACGCGCGTTATTTCCGCCGCTGAGCTGGCCGAGATTTTGGACGCCTATCAGGCCGGCCAGACGCTTCAAAGCGCGCCCGCGCACTAACCCCCTACCTATCCCTTTCGGCCTTGCTGGCGGGCGTTCTGGCGCCCACCACGGCTAACTGTTTTCCGAAGGAATTGAATATGCCTGCCATTCCCGTGCATGCGCGCATCGAAACCCACATTAATGATGACGAGGTGAGGGCCTTGGCCAAGCTCACCGAGTACCTCGTCCGTGGGTTCTATGAACCGGGGCAATCCCTGTTCCTCACCGCCGCCGCCGGCGACGCCGTTATGTCCGGCCACATGCTTACCGCTGCCTGCACAATCCACGCCGCCGCAATGCGCACGCTGCGCGAACGCAACCTGACGCTTTAATCATGAAGCCCGATCTTCACCGCGACGTCATGGAGCGCCTGAAGGCCTTTGACTTTAAGGAGGTCAAAGGCTGGCTGCGTCAAGGCCGGTGCCCCGCCTGCAACAAAAAGGAGCTGTACACGAGCGCGGACCATCCCTGGGTGCTGCGCTGTGGACGCCTGAACAACTGCGGCTATGAGGGTCACGTCAAAGACCTGTATCCCGAAATCTTCGATCATTGGTCTACGCGATACTCCGAAGAATCCAAGACCAATCCGAACGCGGCCGCCGATGCATATCTGATGCATGCCCGCGGCTTCGACATTTCCAATTTGAAAGGCTGCTACACGCAGGAGACGTACCACGACCGTGAGAAAAACATCACGTCGGCAACGGTGCGCTTCCCCGTTGCGCAGACGTATTGGGAACGCCTGATCGACCAGCCTAGCCGCTTCGGCAAGAAGAAGGCCCGCTTCAAGTATGGAGGCAGCTACATGGGCGAGTGGTGGACGCCGCCCGGGTTCGACATCGCCAAGGTTTCTGAACTGTGGCTTGTTGAAGGGATTTTCGACGCCATCGCGCTCTGGTCAGTCGGCATCCAGGCGGCGGCCCTTCTCAGCTGCAACAATTACCCAAGCGTTGCCCTGCGCGCCGTCGCGGACGCTCGCCCCAACAACTTGCCGCATCTCGTTTGGGCACTCGACGGAGATAGCGCCGGCCGCAGCTTCATCCGAAAGTTCTTTGAGCGAGCCAGCGAAGAAGGCTGGACCAGCAAGGCCGCCATCATCCCGCAGGACGGGCGCGTAAAACGCGATTGGAACGACCTTTACCAGCTCGACCGCAATACCGAAGATCCAGCAAAGCAACGTCTCTCAGCAGAAGGGCGCAAACTCTATCTGCATCATGGCGCTGTATTGCTGGCAAAGTCCGCTACTGAAAAGGCCTTGCTCCTGTACGAGCACGACAATAGCCGGACCGAGTTCGATTTTGAATTTGGCAAGCGCCTGTACTGGTTCCGCATGGACATTGACGCCTATCAAAAGGCCATGGACCGTATCGGGAACGAGGCAAAGGAACAGCTCACGTCGGAAGAGCTACGCGCGCAGGCGCTGCGCGAGGCTGGCGGAATCCGGCCTATCTCCAATTGCTATCCGACGCCGCTCTACTTCCAAGAAAACAAGCTGACGGACGAGAGCTGGTATTACTTCCGTGTGGAGTTCCCCCACGATGGGCCGCCCGTCAAGAACACCTTCACATCATCCCAGGTGTCCACAGCCAGCGAGTTCAAGAAGCGTCTGCTTGCCATCGCACCCGGCGCAATGTTCTCCGGGCAAGGCCACCATCTGGACAAGATGATGGAGCGCCGCCTTTTCAATATCAAGCGCGTCGAAACCGTCGATTTCATTGGCTACAGCCGCGAACACGGCGCTTACGTCCTCGGCCGCATTGCGGTCAAAGACGGACATATCTACGAAGTCAATCAAGAGGATTTCTTTGACATCGGAAAGCTGTCCATCAAAAGCCTGAATCAGTCGGTCATGCTTGCAATCAACAACGATCCGAACGAGTACACGACTGGTTGGCTACAGCACATTTGGACGGCCTTCGGCGCGAAGGGAATTGTGGCGGTGGCCTATTGGCTGGGTTCATTGTTCGCCGAGCAAATACGCCAAGCACAGAAGAGCTTTCCGTTTTTTGAAATTGTGGGTGAAGCTGGATCCGGCAAGTCCACCCTGATTGAGTTTCTTTGGAAGCTATTCGGGCGCAGCGACTATGAAGGTTTCGACCCATCCAAATCTACGACCGCTGCACGTGCGCGCAACTTCGCACAGGTCGCTGGCCTGCCCGTCGTGCTTATCGAGTCCGACCGTGAGACCCTGGGCGACGAAAAATCGCACGTCAAATCCTTCGATTGGGACGAGCTGAAGACTGCGTACAACGGCCGCAGCATTCGTTCCCGAGGCGTGGCCAACGGCGGCAACGAAACCTATGAGCCGCCGTTTCGCGGTTCCATCGTTATTTCGCAAAACAACGAGGTAAACGCGTCCGTACCGATTCTGTCCCGTATCGTCCACATCAACATCGACCGGGCGGGCCAAAACGCGAAGACGCTCGCCGCCGCCGTCGCATTGGAAACCATGCCAACGAGCGCGGTATCCGGTTTTATCCTCGCGGCCACTAAGCGGGAAGCGGCGATCTTGGAAACGATCACCGATCGCTACCAAACGCACCACGACGCCCTCAGCGCCCGTGGCGACTTGAAGATGCCACGCATCGTAAAGTGCCACGCCCAGCTGATGGCACTCGTGGACGCGCTTCGCCTAGTCGTGAAGTTGTCCGATGAGCAATACATGTCCGCCATGCGACTCGTCGGCGATATGGCCGCCGCTCGCCAAGTCGTCATTAACGCCGACCATCCCATCGTGCAGGAGTTTTGGGATGCGTACGCGTATCTCAACGGCGATGACGAGTTGCAGCCTCACCTCAATCACTCCTGCGATGACGACGTTATCGCGGTCAACCTCAACGAGTTCATTGAGGTGGCCGCCAACCATCGCCAGCAGGTTCCGGCGCTGCGTGACCTGAAGAAGGTCTTGCGTACCAGTCGCAAATACAAGTTCCTTGAAGTGAAGACGGTGAAGAGCCGTATTCGTCAGCACAGCAGCCAGGCCGGCAGCAACAAGGCCTCGACGGTGTACTGCTGGGTTTTCAAGAAGGGGGCATAGAGATGCAAAAGCCCACCCCTGAACAACTTGCCCAGGCTCACGCCGAATCGGGCCTTCGCGGCACGCTGACGGACGCCATGCGCTCGCCCGTGCTGGCACGCTGCTTGGAAATCACCGCGCTGGCGCTGGCGCATCCCCGTGCTGACCGTTACCGCCCACCGCCAGCCGCGCCGCCACGGCGCCTTGCCGCCGATAGGACCCCCTACACTACGCTGCCCCGCGACTACAAGCGCGCGAGTGCAGCAGATACAGACGAGTGAAACCATGCAGACTAAGAAAGATCATTACGCCGCTATCTGCGCCGATATGTTTTGGGATGCCTTCGGCCCCGAAGGCATCGCCACCCTCGCCTACTGGTACGGCGCACAGTGCAGGAACGCCCTAATGCAAGAGTGGACGCGCTTTCCCCTCATGCAAGTCTACGGACAGCCCAGCACGGGCAAGGACACGCTCATAGAATTCTTGTGGAAGCTGCTTGGCCGAGACTGCTATCTCGGCTGGATGCTCCATAAGACGACGCCGGCCGCTCTCGCGCGAAAGCTCGATGAGAATGACGGCCGGCCCGTTGTACTAATCGAACTTGATTCAGCCCCGGAAGGATTCGAACTGATTAACGTGTTTGCGGGCAATCTCCCGTATGAGGTCCTCGATCACACTTCAGGCAGGCCCTCGAAACAACACTGGTTCAATGGAGCGGCCCTGTTTGTACCCGAGGCACAGCACGCATTGCCCCCCGAACTGCAGCACCGGATGGTCAACGTACAGCTTTGTCATCGGTCAAAGGATGCGGCTGCGCAGCTTGAAATGATCCCCGTTGACCTACTGACTGCCTTTTCGAGTGACGCCCAGCGATCCTCAGACTCCGGAGCCGGGCTCATTACGCGCCGCGCTGCGATGCATCGGCAGGCGCTGACGAATAAGTACAGGCTGCGCGATCAAATCCTTTTAGACACGTATTCGCGCGTGATGGGAATGGTCGATGCGCTCACATTGGTCGTTCCACTGTCGCGTGCGCAGTTGGACACCACCATGAACCTACTGGCACATGCTGCCACCCAGCAGAATCATCGGTCCGATATGGCCGCGTCCATGTCCGGCACGCTGGAGAAGCCAGTATGAGCGACAAAACCACCACACCGCCTACAGCGTCTACGGCCATCATCTTGTATATGCGATACGGCCGCATGCGACTGACTATGGGCGAACTGGCCACCGAGCTAGGCATCAAGGAAGGTTCGTTGCGCAACTTAATCTCTGACGACAAGTGCGCCGTGGCGACCTACACCGAGGGCCGCAACCGCTACGCAGATGTGCGGGCTGTCGGCGAGTACCTCGATCAGCGCTACCGTGAGGCGTCGGTGCTTACCGACCGTTAGGCGACACGCTTCGGCATCGGCAGGACTTTGTTATGAAGTCCTGCCGGGTCGATTTGGGTGTATCGCTTCAGTTGGCGCCAGTCCTTGTGACCAGAGACCGCCGCCACTTCCGGAATCTGCCATCCGGCTTCAAAGAGGCTGCTCACCGCCTCATGCCGCATGTCGTGAAAATGCAGGTCTTCAATCTTCAGCGTCACGCACGTCCGCGTGAATAGCTGGCTCACCGTTGCGGCGCGGTACGGGAAAATTCGCCCGTCCGGAGCGTCGCGCGGCTGTCGATCAATCGCAGCCCATGCCTCGCCCAATAGCGGTATTGGCTGATCGTTTCCGATCTTCTGCTTAGGGTGCTTGCGGTCTCGCACGATAATCAGCTTGCGCACGTCGTCAAGGTCGGCCCAGCGGATGCGGAATATCTCTCCTTGCCGCAGTCCTGTATTGATAGCCACCGTCAGCACATCCACCATATAGGGGAAGTGTTCGGCGAAATATTCATAGAGCTGTTCCAGCTCCTTGGCCGTAGGCCGGCGATCGCGCTTGTTACCAGGGCCAATCAGTCCAAAATGGTGCAGCGTCGGCCGGGCGTCGCCCACCGGATCCCCGATGCGCAGGTTGAGAATGCTCTTTGTATGTCTGATGGCAGTCCCCAGCTTGGACATATGCATGTTGACTGTGTACGGCCCCGCGCCGGCACGCTGACGGCGCTGGCACCACGTCACTAGGTGCGAGGTGGCCAGCTTCTCAAGCTTCACCTGGCCCAGCCCGTCGTCCTCGGACGCTAGGTGCTGGAGCATGTAATCCTCGTTGGACTTGGGCTTGATCGGGCGCCCCGATTCGGCGCGCAGCCCGCGATACTTCTCTATCAGTTTGGCCACCGTCATGGACGCGGTTTCGGCCGAGCTTCCCTCGATCTCCAACGCCCAGCGCTGCGCCTCGATTTTGGTCTCGAACGTCCTGCTGATAGACTTGCGTCCGGCCTTTCGCACCTGGGCGCGCCACTTGGCACCAATCTTGACTATCGCGGCCATCGTGTCTTTTCCTGCTGTAGTAGTTCAGTAGTAGCCGAATATTAGTTCAGGTGAGAAACGATGATGTAGAGTGATAAACTTCCGACAAGCGAATACCCTGCAATATCAAGGCATTAACGCAAAATCCCCATGCATTCATGGGGTTGCGAAATCCCCGCAGTTTTACCCGTCTCGCCGTAGTTAAATGGATATAACCGGCCCCTCCTAAGGGTCAATTGGTGGTTCGATTCCACCCGGCGAGGCCACCCTCCGGCCTCGATTCCCACGCCAATTTGCTTCCCGCCATGCCACGCGTTCAGCCAGATGAGGGTTAATCCGGGCTACGCTCACGCGCCTTGCGCCGGTAGCTTCTCATGTCGCTCCTTGTGACGAATTGAATCTTCGTCAATACGTCACCGATATTTTTTTCGGGCAAGATGGCGAATCGCCTTGCGTGCAACTTGATGTGCTGTTTAAATTCGACGCGTAAGCCCCTAATTCATCTGGACTTTTCCTGAACCGACGTCACGCCGGCTTAAGAAATACTTTTTCACAGACTGACAAGCCTGCTCAACCATGGCATTTTCCTGGAAACGTGCAATTGCGAACGCGGTAGCGCCGGCGGCGCTGGCGCTGTGCGCGCTCCTGCCCCCCGCCGCGCAAGCCGCGAAAAATTCTGACCCTTGCAAGACCAACGCCAAATCGGCGGCTTGCAAGGCGCAACAAGCCAAGAAAGCGCCTGCTCCCAAGGCCAGCGCCGGCAAGACGTCGGCGGGCAAGCAAGCCGCGCCGAAGTCTTCGGCCTCTGCCAAGCAAGCCGCGCCCAAATCTTCGTCCACCGCCAAGAAAGCCCCGCCCAAGTCTTCGTCCACCGCCAAGAACGCCGCGCCCAAGGGCGGCAAGCAGGTGGCCGCCAAGGCCACGCCGCCTAAGAAAGGCGCCGCCGCCACGGGCAAGAACGGCAAGCCGAACAAGCCCGGCCGCGCCCAGCGCCTGGCTGCGGCCGGGGCTGCGTCGGCAGCCATGCCGCCGCCCGCCTCGTCGGTACGCGCGGAAGCGGCGGCGCTGCGATCCAGCACCGCCTATGTGCAAGACCTGGAAACCTCGACCGTCCTTTTTGCAAAGAACGAAAACGTGGTGCGCCCCATCGCTTCCATTTCGAAGCTGATGACCGCCGTGGTCGTGGTGGACGCCAACCTGCCGATGGATGAAATGCTTGAGATCACCGACGACGACGTCGATGGCCTGAAGCACACAACGTCGCGTCTGCGCGTGGGCACCAAGCTGTCGCGCGGCGACATGCTGCACCTGGCGCTGATGTCTTCCGAGAACCGCGCCGCCAACGCGCTGGGCCGCCATTACCCGGGCGGCCTGCCGGCGTTCGTGGCCGCCATGAACGCCAAGGCGCAATCGTTGGGCATGACCAGCACGCGCTTTATCGAGCCCACCGGCCTGTCCAGCAACAACGTGTCGTCGCCGCACGATCTGGCCCGCCTGCTGCGCGCGGCCTCGCAGCGGCCGTTGATTCACCGCTACTCGACCGACACCGAGTACGAAGTTGAAATCAACAACCGCACGCAAACCTTCCGCAACACGAACCTGCTGGTGCGCAAGCCCGACTGGGACATCAAGGTGTCCAAGACCGGCTACATCAACGAAGCCGGCGAATGCCTGGTGATGCTGGCTCGCATCAATGGCCGCGACCTGGCCATCGTGCTGCTGGATTCGCAGGGCAAGCTGTCACGGATTGGCGATGCGGTGCGCATTCGCCGTATCGTGCAGAACGAAGTGGCGCTGGCGTCGATTCAACCGGGTGGCTGAACGCCTGACCCGCTAAGCGCTGCGCAATGAAAAGGCCCGATCTGATCGGGCCTTTTCTTTTGGATGCGCGGCGCTTGAATGCGCTACGTTCGCCGGCGCAATTCGGTCTTGCTACGCAGCGGCGCGGCGTTTGGCGCGCAGCGGCTCAGCGTCGTACATGGAAGCGGGCAGGCCTTGCAGCACGGCTTGCGGGTTCAGCGATTGGATCGGCACCGCCGCGTCGCGCGGAATCCGGCCATCGGCTTGCAGCAGTTGATAACGCAGGCAGCACACGCGCAGGAACGACGTGAAGTTGGCGGCTTCGCCCCGATATTCGACCAGTTCGTCGTACAGGCGCTCGATCAGTTGCGTAACGCGCATGCCGTCGCGCCCCGCGATTTCTTCCAGGGTTTGCCAGAACAGCCGTTCCAGTCGCAAGCTGGTTGCCACGCCGTGCAGGCGCAAAGACCGGGTTTCGGGCGCGTACGACTGCTCGCTTGCGCGGATGAAGATTTCACACATGGGGGGCTCCTGCAAGGTCGGCGCGCCATGCCAAACAGCGCGCCTGCGGTGGACCACTGTACGACGTTTGGCGCGGCGGCTGCAAGATGCCACGCCGCCGCCATGCGCCGCGCCCTGCCCCGTCCGATTGACCCTTGAATACGCGGCCCGCGACCCCGGCATTTTTGGGGGCCGGAGTCTAACGATTCTGCAACGACACGTTTCCTATCGCCTTCCATCAACTACGGGTTGATATAAATCATGGATTAAAAGCTGTCCGCGTTCGAGCATGGTGAAACAGACCTGACTTCGGAGGTAGAGATGGATAAAACCATGAAGGCCGCAGTAGCGCGCGCATTTGGTGAACCCCTGGTGATCGAGGAAGTCGCGGTGCCGCGACCCGGGCCGGGCGAATTGCTGGTCAAGATCGAGGCCTGCGGGGTTTGTCATACCGACCTGCATGCCGTGCAGGGCGACTGGCCCGTCAAACCCAACCCGCCCTTCATTCCCGGCCACGAAGGCGTCGGCCACGTGGTGGCGGTGGGCGCGGGCGTGACCCATGTGAAAGAAGGCGATCGCGTCGGCATCCCGTGGCTGTATTCCGCTTGCGGCCATTGCGAACATTGCCTGGGCGGCTGGGAAACCCTGTGCGAACAGCAACAGAACGCCGGCTATTCCGTCAACGGCGGCTTCGCGGAATACGCGCTGGCCGCCGCCGACTACGTGGGGCTGCTGCCCAAGAACGTTGGCTTCATCGACATTGCTCCCGTGCTGTGCGCGGGGGTGACCGTCTACAAAGGCTTGAAGATGACGGACACGCGGCCCGGCAACTGGGTCGTGATTTCGGGCGTGGGTGGGCTGGGCCACATGGCCGTGCAATACGCCCGCGCAATGGGCCTGAACGTGGCCGCCGTGGACATCGACGACGCCAAGCTGGATCTGGCTCGCCGCCTGGGCGCCGAAGTCACCGTCAATGCCCGGACGACAGACCCGGCGGCTTACCTGAAGCGTGAAATTGGCGGCGCCCATGGCGCGCTGATCACCGCCGTGTCGCCCAAGGCTTTCGAACAGGCGCTGGGCATGGTGCGGCGCGGCGGCACCGTGGCGCTGAACGGCTTGCCACCGGGCGACTTCCCGCTGTCCATCTTCGACATGGTGCTCAACGGCGTGACCGTGCGCGGTTCCATCGTGGGTTCGCGTTTGGACTTGCAGGAATCGCTGCAATTCGCCGAAGAGGGCAAGGTCCGCGCGACCGTCTCGACGGACCGGCTGGAGAACATCAACAGCGTGTTCGACCGCATGAAGCAAGGGCAGATCGAAGGCCGCGTCGTGCTGGACTTTGCCTGACCCGACCTGACGGGATCGGTTGAACACAAAGGGCTTTGGGGCGTGATCCCGTGATCCCGTGATCCCGTGATCGCTTGATGGCTTGATGGCTTGATGGCTTGAACGCAACGGCTCCCCGGGGCACTCCCATGCCCCGGGGAGCCTTTGTGCGCTCGTCCCGTCAGTGCGTGATCTTCGTGCCCAGCACCGCCAGGAACTGCGACAGCCATGCCGGATGCGCGGGCCACGCGGGCGCGGTCACCAAATTGCCGTCGGTATAGGCCTGGTCGATGCCGATCTCGGCATAGGTGCCGCCCGCCAGACGCACTTCCGGTGCGCACGCCGGGTACGCCGAGCAGGTGCGGCCTTTCAGGATGCCGGCAGCGGCCAGCAACTGCGCGCCATGGCACACGGCCGCGATCGGCTTTCCGGCTTGATCGAAATAACGCACGATCTCCAATACCTTTTCGTTCAAGCGCAGGTATTCCGGTGCGCGGCCGCCCGGAATAACCAGGCCGTCATACGACGCCGGTTCGACGCGGGCAAAATCAAAATTCAGCGCAAAGTTGTGGCCGCGCTTTTCGCTGTAGGTTTGGGCGCCTTCGAAGTCGTGGATGGCGGTGGCAATGGTGTCGCCCGCTTTCTTGTCCGGGCAGACCGCGTGCACGGTGTGCCCCACGGCCAGCAGCGTCTGGAACGGCACCATGGTTTCGTAGTCTTCGGCGTAATCGCCGACCAGCATCAACAGTCTTTTGCTCATGGAAGTCTCCTTGGGATGAGGGCAGCCGGTTGCGCGCCCAGCGTGGTGGGGCCCGGTTCTTGATGTTGTAGCGGCCATTGTGCCCCCGCCGCGAAGACGGATGGTGGTAATGGGATACCACGCGCGGGATACCAGCGCCCGGCAGGCAAGCGTGGCATCCCGCGCAGTGCCGCAAAGGCGTTCAGCGCGGCAGCGATGCGCCGCCGCAGATCGCGATGTCCTGGCCGGTGATCGCCGCCGCCTCGCGCGACATCAGAAAGTGCACCAATGCCGCGATTTCGTCGGGCTGGATCAGCCGCCCGATCGGCGGCATGCGCGGCGCGCTGGCCGCGCGCGCCGGGTCATCCAGCATGGCCGTCTGCGTGGCGGCCGGCGACACCACGTTTACCGTGACGCCCTGCGGCGCCAGCTCGGCGGCCCAACTGCGCGCCAATGCCACCAGCGCGGCCTTGGACGCGGCGTACTGGCTGCGACCCGCCATGCCCTGCGCCACGCGGCTGCCGATCAGCACCACACGGCCGTCGCCGCGCGCGGCCATCTCGGGCGTCAGGATCTGCGCCAGGCGAACGGCGACATCCACGTGCAGCTTCCACATGCGCTCGCCGTCGGCCGGGTCCATCAGCGCCAGGGGCCCGACCCGCAATATGCCCGCGGCATGAACCAGCGCGCGCGCATCCTTGAGCGTATCCAGCGCGCGCCGCGTTGCCGCCTCGTCGCACAGGTCGACGGTAATGTGGCGATAGGCATCGTGCCGCGCCACGGCCGGCCCGATGTCCAGGCCCGCCACCTGCCACCCCGCCTTCAGCAGATGCTGCACGATGGCAAGCCCGATGCCGCCCGTGGCGCCTGTCACCACGGCCAGGCCGGCGCTGCGTTCATTCGACATGAATGCGCCCCTCTTGCACGATCTTGAGCGAGCGCGCCATGTCGTCTTTCTGGAATTGCGCGAACGCACCGGCGGACCCCGGCGTCAAGGTCACCCCCAGCTGTTCGTACTTGGCCGTCATGCCCGAGGACAGGGCCTTGTTGACCTCGGCGTTCAACTTCTCGACAACGGGGGCGGGCGTGCCGGCCGGCGCCCACAGCCCGTACCAGCTATAGAACTGATAACCCGGCAAGATTTCGCTGACGGTGGGCACGTCGGGCAGGTTGGGCAAGCGCGCCTCGGACGTCACGGCCAGTATCTTCAGCATGCCGCTTTTGTAGTACGACACCGCGCCCAGCACGGGGTCGATGAAGCCGTCGATACGCCCGCCTACCAGGTCTTGCAGCGCGGGCGACGTGCCGCGATACGGGATCACCGTGTAGTCCAGGCCGCCTTGGCGCTTGAGCAGTTCCGTGGCCAGATGGCCGGCCGACCCGATCGAGCCCACGGCAAAAGTCAGGCGGCCCGGGTTCTGCTTGGCATACGCCAGCAGGCCGGCCAGGTCCGTCACCGGCAGGTCTTTTTTCACGGACAGGGACAACGGCGCCTTGCCCGCCAGGGCCACGGGCACAAAGTTCTTGTCGACGTCGTAAGGCACCGACTTCATCGTCATCGGCGCCGTCGTGAAGGTCGACGCGTTAAATAGCAGGGTGTAGCCATCGGCCGGCGACTTGGCCACCACGTCGGCGCCGATGATGCCGTTGCCGCCCGAGCGGTTCTCCACGATGAAGGTTTGCCCCGTCTGCTCGCTGAGCTTCTGGGCCAGATCGCGGCCCAGCATGTCCAGCGTGCCGCCAGGCGGAAAGGGAATCACAAACCGGACCTGATGCGAAGGATAGCTGTTCTGGGCCTGGGCCTGCGCCAGACCCTGCACCCCGGCGCCGGCAAGACCAACGCACAGCGCAACCAGGCCGCGCAACACGATTCTTTTTTGCATGATTTGTCTCCTCTTATTGATTATCCGTTGCGGCATCGTGCGGCGGTATGGCCCCAAGGCCATCCGCCTGCTTGCGTGCCGCCACGCGCGCAATCGGTGCTAGCGCGCCAGCAACTTCGCGTTCGACAGCGCCGCGCGCAGTGCGTCCATGTCGGCGTCGCCGGGCGCCTCGGTGGGCGGGCGCACGGTGGCGTTGTCCAGCACTCCGGCCAGGTACATGCCGGCCTTCATGCGGGCATGCGCCTCGCCAGTGGGCTCGCCGCCGCCGTAGACCGCATCTTTCAGCGGCGTGATCAGCGCCTGCACCTGCTGGGCGCGCTTCAGGTCGCCCGCCTTGACGGCTTCCCACAGGTCAATGATGAGTTGCGGGATGAAGGTGGCGAAGCCCACCAGCGCGCCGTCCACTCCCTGCACCATCGAGGCCAGCAGGTATTCGTCGTGGCAGGTCAGGATGGCCTTGGACGCATCCGCGTCGCGCAGCGCCTGGATGTCGCGGGCATATTTGTTCATGTCGCGCTGGCCCACCTTGAACGCCTGCACGTAAGGCAGGCGGGCCAGGTCCGCCAGCAGCTGCGATGAATACGAGGCGCGCGTCCACGCGGGATATACGTGGCACACCAGGTCCAGGTCGGGCGCGGCGCGGTGTATGGCGTCGAAATAATCCAGCGCGTGCCCGGGCGTGAAGCCAAAGCGCAACCAGTGATGAGGCGGCATGACGTCCAATGCGGCGGCGCCCGCTTCCCGCGCGGCGCGGGCATGTTCCGTTGCCTCGGCAATGCCTTCGCACACAATCGACGAAATCACCGGCAGCTTGCCGCGCAGCTCGTCGGCCACGATACGGGTGACCTGCGTGCGTTCGGACGGGGTCAGGGAAAACACCTCGCCGGTGTGGCCGTTGGTCATGACGGCAACCACGCCTTCATGGCCGGCCAGCCACGACGCCAGGCGGCGAAGCGCGGGTTCGTCGATGCGGTGGTCGGCGGTAAAGGGGCAGGAAATTGCCGGGATGATGCCGCGGTAATTCGAGATGGAAGCCATGCTGCGTCTCCGTATCTTGTACGTGTTGGAATGGCTTTATGATCGCGGTAGCCCCTTGCGGCCGTCCAATACTCGAATTGCATAGAATTATTTTTGCTGCGGCGCACACACCTCATGGGACCCGGAAATCGACCTTTGGACATGAATTGGCTGGAGGACTTTTGCGCCCTGGCCGAGACAGGCAGTTTTTCGCGCGCGGCGGAAGCTCGCGCCATCGCACAACCGGCATTCAGCCGACACATTCGCGCGCTGGAAGAATGGGTGGGCGCCGACCTGTTCGACCGCAGCACCCACCCCACCGAGCTGACCGCGGCGGGCCAGAAATTCCTGCCGCTGCTCAAGCAGGTGATGGCCGACCTGGAGGCCGCGCGCATCAAGGCCATGGCCGCCCACGCGCAGCATGGCGCCAGCCTGCGCTTTGCCGCGACGCATCTGCTGGCGTTGTCGTTCTTCCCCAAATGGCTGACGCGGCTGGAAACCAGGATGGAAGTCGGCGCCATCCAGATGATGTCCGACAGTTTCCAGGCCTGCGAAGACCTGATGGCGCAGCGTCGCGTGCAGTTCCTGCTGTGCCACCGTCATCCTCAGGTAGCCAGCCGGCTGGATGAATTCGCCTATCCCAAGGTGTGCCTGGGTACCGACGTGCTGGTGCCGGTCAGTGCGCCGGCCTCGGACGCCAAGGGCGAACCGACACACCGCCTGGATGGCGACGACGCGGTGCCGTTCCTGGCCTATGGGTCCTCATCAGGACTGGGCCGCATCGTGGCCAGCCAATTGCGATACATGCCAATGCACGCTGACCGCATTCAGACCAGCTTTGTCGGACCGCACGCCACGCTGCTGCGATCCATGGCGATCCAAGGCCGCGGCATCGCGTGGCTGCCGGACATGCTGGTGCATGAAGACTTGCAAGACGGCAAGCTGGTCCGCGCCGGGGGACCGGAATGGGACATCCCGCTTGAGATCTGCCTCTTCAGGCAACCGAGCGACATGGCGCCGGTTGCCGAAAACTTGTGGGCGCTGGTCAGCGCCTGAGCCGCACGGCCGCCTTATTCCAACGCCACCGACACCGGCTTTGCGCCCAGCACCGTGACCAGCACGTTGGGGTCGATGCCGATCAGGTAGCCGCGCCTGCCGCCGTTGATATAGACGACCGGGTACGTCAGCACATCGGCTTCGACCCACACCGGCATTTTCTTGCGCGTGCCGAAGGGCGACGTGCCGCCCACCTGGTAACCAGAATGCCGTTGCGCCACTTCGGGCTTGCAGGGCTCGACCTTTTTCAGGCCGGCCTGACGCGCCAGGTTCTTCGTGGAGACCTCGCGGTCGCCGTGCATCACCACGATCAAGGGCTTGGCCGATTCGTCTTCCATCACCAAGGTCTTGACGACAGCATGCGGGTCCAGGCCCAGCTGGCGCGCGGCCTCACTGGCGCCGCCATGGTCGACGTAGTCGTAGGTGTGCTCGGTGTAGGGCACCTTGTGCTGCTTGAGGAGCTGGGTGGCGGGGGTTTCCGAAACGTGGCGGGCTTTGCTCATGGATAGGCCGGGTTGAGATGGGGAAGAAGAGGAACAAGAGCAGGGCTAAAAACAAGGCTAAATACAAGGCAAAGAACGGGCGTCCGCCAGTGGCTATCCGCGCGGGTGGTGGGCGGCGTGCAGCGCCTTGAGGCGCTCGCGTGCCACGTGCGTGTAGATCTGCGTGGTGGAAATATCGGCGTGGCCCAGCAGCATCTGCACCACGCGCAGGTCCGCGCCATGGTTCAGCAGATGCGTGGCAAAGGCGTGGCGCAGCACGTGCGGGGATAGCGGTGCGTGGATGTCGGCCAGCAACGCGTATTTTTTCACCAACTGCCAGAAGGCTTGCCGCGACATGGGTTCGGCGCGGCCGGTAATGAACAACGCGTCGCTCTGCCGGCCCGCCGCCAGTTCGGGGCGCGCCGTCTTCATGTACTGGTCGATCCAGTGGGCGGCCTCGGCCCCCAGCGGCACCAGGCGGTCCTTGCCGCCCTTGCCCAGCACCACGCGCACCACGCCTTCGTTCAGGCTGACATCCAAGGCGCGCACGCCCACCAGTTCGGACACGCGCAGGCCGGTGGCGTACAGCGTTTCCAGCATGGCGCGGTCGCGCAGGCCGCGCGGTTGCGTGGCATCCGGTGCGCGCAGCAACGCATCCACCTGTTGTTCAGACAGCGTCTTGGGCAGGCGCGGCGGCTGCTTGGCGGCAATCAGGGTCAGGCAGGGATCGCGTTCGGCGCGATGCTCGCGCAGCGCCCAGGCGAAAAAGCGCCGCAGCGCGGCCAGCCGGCGGTTGGCGGTGGTGGCGCGGGTTTCTTCGTGGCGGAAGGCGAACCAGGCTTCGATGTCGGCCTTGTCAGCCTTGCACAGCGGCTTGGCTTGCCCGACGGGCAACGCGTGCGCGCCGGCCGCATCGCCATAGCGGTCGGCCATTTCTCGGGCGTACGCTTCGGGGTCTTCCAGCCAGCGGGCGAAACCCGTCAGGTCGCGGCGATAGGCGGCCAGCGTGTTGGCGGACAAGCCGTCTTCAAGCCACACGGCGTCGATGAAGGCGTCGATATCGGCTTGGGAAGCTAAGGGCGGGCGGGAAGTCGACATAGGGATGCGGCATTCTAGAACGTTCGGAAGACGGCGGCAGGCTTGAAAGCCGAGGGCGCGTCGGGCAGCCGGCGGTTATCGTTCCCCGACGCCCGCCGCCGCGGACTTCAGCCAGGCTTCAAACAGCTTCAGTGCGTCAGAGCGCTCGCTGCGCTGTGGATAGCCAAAGTAATACCCCTGGCTGACGGTCAGCGACTGCGGCACCGGCATGGCCAGCGTGCCCTGGTCCAGCGCGGGCTGCGCCAGAAAGCGCGGCATCAGCCCCACCCCCAAGCCGGCCTGCACCGCCGCCATCACCATGGTGAACAGCTCATAGCGCGGGCCGCCCGCCGCCTGCGGGCCATAAAGATGGTTATTGGCGCCGTACCACTGGCGCCAGGCGTCCGGCCGCGAGGCCAGGTGTAGATGCGTCATGCCCGCCAGCACGCTGACCCCGGCTTGCGCCGTCTTGGCGGCCCGGGCGGCCAGCGCCGGCGCGCACACCGGCACCAGTTCGCGCTCGGGAAACAGCAACACGCCCTGGGTGCCGGGCCACAGGCCGTCGCCGTGATACAGCGCGCCGTCAAACGGCTGGTCCTTGAATTGAAACGGCAAGGTGCGCACCGACAGGCTGACGGTGATGTCCGCGTGCGCGTCCTGGAAATCGGCCAGTCGCGGGATCAGCCACGTGGTGGCCAGCGTGGGCACCACCGCGATATGGATGCTGCGCCCCATGCCGGTGCGGCTGACCAGCCCGAAGGTGTCTTTTTCGATCTGGTCCAGATGGTGACGGATGCGTCCCGCGTATTCGGCGCCGTGATCGGTCAGCACGATGCGCCGGCGCACGCGGGTGAACAGTTGCACGCCCAGGCGTGCTTCCAGGCTGGCCACCTGGCGGTAGACCGCGCTGTGAGTCAGGGACAGTTCTTCGGCCGCCCGGGAAAAGCTGCCCAGCCGGGCCGATGCCTCGAACGCCTGCAAGGCGGTCAAATTGGGGATGCCGTTTCTCATGGACCAAACTGCCTGAAAGCCAACAGGGCACTACGTGCCGGGGAATCAATAGATTGTGCAATTTTATCAATTGCGTTGTGCGGCCAGGGCACATATCCTCGGGAGTCTTATCCTCGGCTACCCACGACACCCCACCATGTCTCAGCAAGATTCCCGCCTTGGCGGTCACATTCTGGTCGACCAACTGGTCGCCCAGGGCGTCAAACACGTTTTCTGCGTTCCCGGCGAGAGCTACCTGGCGGTGCTGGACGGCCTGCACGACGCGGACATCAAAGTGACGGTGTGCCGTCAGGAAGGCGGCGCGGCCATGATGGCCGACGCGCACGGCAAGCTGACCGGCGAACCCGGCATCTGCATGGTGACCCGTGGCCCGGGCGCGTCCAACGCGCTGGCCGGCGTGCACATTGCCAAGCAGGATTCCACGCCGCTGATCCTGTTCGTGGGCCAGATCGAACGCGGCATGCGCGAACGCGAAGCCTTCCAGGAAATGGACTACCGCGCCGTCTTCGGCACGCAGGCCAAGTGGGTCACCGAGATCGATCAGGTCGAACGCATCCCCGAACTGATCTCGCGCGCGTTCCACATCGCCACGTCGGGCCGTCCCGGCCCCGTCGTGATTGCGCTGCCCGAAGACATGCTGGTCGAAGCGGCCAAGGTGGCTGACGCCCCGCGCTATGAGTTGATCGAATCCTCCCCCACGGCCGGCCAGTTGGCCGACCTGGAAAAGCTGCTGGCCGACGCCAAGAACCCCGTCGCCATCCTGGGCGGCACCCGCTGGGACGCCCGCGCGGTGCAGCAGTTTGCCGACTTCGCGCAGCGCCATGCGCTGCCCACGGCCGTGTCGTTCCGCCGCCAGATGTTGTTCCCGGCCGACCACCCGTGCTTTATCGGCGACGTGGGCCTGGGCATCAACCCGGCACTGCTCAAGCGCGTGGCCGACGCCGACCTGATCCTGCTGGTGGGCGGCCGCATGTCCGAGAACCCCAGCCAGGCCTACACGCTGCTGGACATCCCTGTCCCGAAGCAAAAGCTGGTGCACGTACATCCCGACACCGCCGAACTCGGCCGCGTCTACCGCGCCACGCTGGCCATCAACACGTCGCCCGCCGCGTTCGCCGAATCGCTGGGCAGCCTGAAGGCGCCGGCCAAGCCCGTGTGGGCGGAAGGCACGCAGGCCATGCGCGAGTCGTACCTGAAATGGAGCGACCCAGAAACCATCACGACGCCGGGCGCGCTGCAAATGGGCCAGGTCATGGCCTATCTGGAAAAGACGCTGCCGGCCGACGCCATCATGACCAACGGCGCGGGCAACTACGCCACCTGGCTGCATCGCTTCCACCGCTTCACGCGCTTTGGCACGCAGTTGGCGCCGACGTCGGGCTCGATGGGCTATGGCCTGCCCGCGGCAGTGGGCGCCAAGCGCGTCTGGCCCGACAAGACGGTTGTCTGCTTTGCCGGCGACGGCTGCTTCCTGATGCACGGCCAGGAATTTGCCACCGCCGTCCAGTACGACCTGCCCATCATCGTGGTGCTGGTCGACAACGGCATGTACGGCACCATCCGCATGCACCAGGAAAAGCACTATCCCGGCCGCGTGTCCGCGACCGAACTGAAAAACCCGGACTTTGCCGACTACGCGCGCGCCTTTGGCGGCCACGGCGAACGCGTGGAAACCACCGAACAATTCGGCCCGGCTTTCGAACGCGCGCTGGCCAGCGGCAAGCCGGCCATCCTGCACTGCTTCATCGACCCCGAAACCATCACCCCGTCGACGACCTTGGAAAAGATCCGCGACGCGGCGCTCAAAGCCCAGCACTGACACCCCTGATCCGGCCGGCAATCCAGCGGCGCGCTCCCTAGCGCGCCGCCCTCGGAAACCCGAACTTGCCGCCCGAATTATTTTAGGTTTAAACTTTCTAGATTCCGAATACGGAAATCCATAGCGGAGACCCAGCATGTCCTCGAATCCTTCTTTTCAATGGCAAGATCCCCTGTTGCTGGACCAGCAACTGACCGAAGAAGAACGCATGGTGCGCGATGCCGCCTATGCCTATTCGCAGGACAAGCTTGCCCCCCGCGTGCTGAACGCCTTCCGCAACGAGAAGACCGATCCGGAAATCTTCTCTGAAATGGGCGAACTCGGCCTGCTGGGCGCCACCATTCCTGAAGCCTACGGCGGCGCCGGCATGAACTATGTCAGCTACGGCCTGATCGCCCGCGAAGTCGAACGCATCGACTCCGGCTACCGCTCGATGATGAGCGTGCAGTCGTCGCTGGTGATGGTGCCGATCAACGAATTCGGCAGCGAAGCGCAAAAGCAGAAGTACCTGCCCAAGCTGGCTCGCGGCGAATGGATCGGCTGCTTCGGCCTGACCGAACCGAACCACGGTTCCGACCCCGGCGGCATGGAAACCCGCGCCGTCAAGACGTCCGACGGCTACAAGATTTCCGGCAACAAGATGTGGATCACCAACTCGCCCATCGCGGACGTGTTCGTGGTGTGGGCCAAATGCGTTGGCGGCGACTTCGACGGCAAGATCCGCGGCTTCATCCTGGACAAGGGCATGAAGGGCCTGTCGGCCCCCGCCATCCACGGCAAGGTCGGCCTGCGCGCGTCGATCACCGGCGAAATCGTCATGGACGAAGTGGAAGTGTCCGAAGACCAGATGATGCCCGGCGTGTCCGGCCTGAAGGGTCCGTTCACCTGCCTGAACTCTGCCCGCTACGGCATCGCCTGGGGCGCTGTCGGCGCCGCCGAAGCCTGCTGGCATACCGCCCGCCAGTACACGCTGGACCGCAAGCAGTTCGGCCGCCCGCTGGCCGCCAACCAGCTGATCCAGAAGAAGCTGGCCGACATGCAAACCGAAATCACGCTGGCCCTGCAAGGCTGCCTGCGTTTGGGCCGCATGAAGGACGAAGGCACCGCCGCCGTCGAAATCACGTCCATCATGAAGCGCAACTCCTGCGGCAAGGCGCTGGACATTGCCCGCCTGGCTCGCGACATGCTCGGCGGCAACGGCATTTCGGATGAATTCGGCGTGGCCCGCCACCTGGTGAACCTGGAAGTGGTCAACACCTACGAAGGCACCCACGACGTGCACGCCCTGATCCTGGGCCGCGCGCAAACGGGCATCCAGGCGTTCTATTGATCGCTTGATCCTTCGATGGATGGATCGCGTGCCGGTTCGCCGGCTTGAATGCAAAAACCGCCTTCGGATGAAGGCGGTTTTTTTTGGGGCGCGCGGTACATGGCGCGCGGCACACGGCACATGGCGCGCGGCACACGGCACACGGCACCCGGCGCGCGGACCCGTTGTTTTAGTTTTCGCCCGACAGATCAAACAGGCTTGTCGCGTCCAGTTCCAGCACGCCTTCGTCGTGCTGATTGATGACCGTCCAGGCCCACGTGATGATGCCCAGGTCCGGGCGCGATGACGACGTGCGCGCGCCTTGCACGCGCGCTTCCAGGCGCAGCGTATCGCCGGGGCGCACCGGCGTGCGCCAGCGCACTTCGCCCAGGCCGGGCGAACCAAACGATTCGGAGTCGTGCAGCGCGGCGTCCACCGCCATCCGCATCGCCAACGCGCACGTGTGCCAACCGCTTGCGATCAGCCCGCCCCAGCGCCCTTCCGCCGCGCGCTGCGGGTCGGTGTGGAACCATTGTGGATCGAATTTGCGAGCAAACTCCAGGATCTCGGCTTCGGTCACGGTGATGGGACCGGCCTTGATCAGCATGCCGTCCTTGAATTCAGCGAACTTCATTTGTTTTTTTCCCCCGGAATAACAAGCGGCGCGCTCAAGGCGCGCCGTGGTCTTCACGTATGTCACGCTGTGAATGACGCTAATAGGTCTCGAAATGCAGGCGCCCTTCGCGGCGCAGCACCTCGTGCAGGATAGACCAATCCTGCCCCGATTGCATCGTCACATCACGCAAGGCGTCCAGCACGCCGACTTCCATTCCCTTCAAGCCGCAGACATAGATACAGGTGTTGCGATCCGCTAGCAAATCGCACACTTGCGCCGCCCGATCGCGGATCAGATCCTGCACATAACGCTTGGGCTGGCCGGGCTCTCGCGATAGCGCCAGATTGATGTCGATGAAGTCGCGCGGCAGCTTCATCAACGGCCCGAAGTACGGCAGCTCGCGCTCGGTGCGGGCGCCGAAGAACAGCATCAGCCTGCCGTTTTCGCCGGAGTCGATGCGGCGCCGGTAGCGCTCGGTCATGGCGCGCATCGGCGCCGAACCCGTGCCGGTGCAGATCATGATGAGGTTGGCGCGCGGGTGGTTCGGCATCAGGAACGTATGCCCAAAGGGGCCGATGACTTGCACGGTATCGTTCTTGGCCAGGTCGCACAGGTAGTTGGAACACACGCCGTGCGCCGCCGCGCCGCCGTGGTCTTCGGTAACGCGCTTTACCGTCAACGACAGATTGTTGTAGCCCGCGCGTTCGCCATCGCGCGGGCTGGCCAATGAATACTGGCGCGCATGATGCGGGCGGCCCTGGGCGTCGACCCCGGGCGGAAGAATGCCGATCGATTGCCCTTCCAGCACGGGAAACGGCAGTTCGCCAAAATCCAGCACGATGTGGTGAATATCGCTTTCGGTATCGGCGCCCGTCACGCGGTAGTTGCCCACCACCGTGGCCGTCATCGGCGCCTTGTGCGTGTACAGGTTGACGTAGGGATGCGCCGCCGACCACGGCGGCACGGACGCACCGGCCGGGGTGAAGGATGCTTGCACGGGCGCTGCGGCAAGCGTTTCGGCGGCCTGCGACAACGGCGAATCCAACGATGTGTCGGCGCCTTCGATCGGGGTCGATGTCGGGCTTGCCGCCGGCAGCGCCTTTTCCTTGGGCAGTTCTTCCCAGCCGAACTGCTCTTGCACCGAATACGCTTCGCTGCGCACCATCAGCCGCCAGTTATCGATCGACCCGGTGGGGCACGGCGGCACACAGGCCATGCAGCCATTGCAGATGTCCGGGTCCACCACGTAGTTGTTGGAATCGTGCGTGATGGCGTCGACCGGGCAGGTTTCTTCGCACGTATTGCAGCGAATGCAGATCTCGGGGTCGATCAGGTGCTGCTTGAGCACATCTACGGGTAATGGGGCGTTCATCGCGGTCTTCCCAATGCGCGGGCGGGCGGCACGCGCGCGCCGCCCCCTTCGCCTTCAGTTGAAACGGACGTAGTCAAAGTTGACCGGCTGGCGGTTGATGCCCATGACGGGCGGCGCGATCCAGTTGGCGAACTTGCCCGGTTCGGTGACGCGCCCCATCAACGACGCCACAAAGGCGCGGTCCTCGGGCGTGGGCAGCCACTTGTGGCTGTTGGCCTGCCATTGCGATTCAGACAGGATTTCGCCTTCGGGCGACATGCGGATGCCGGCCAGCGTGCCGATCTGGCGGTTGAACGCCTTGTGCGGCACGTGCAGCCGGAACGGGATGCCGCTTTTCTCGATGACCTTGTTCCAGCGGCCGATCCCCGCCACGGAGTCGCGGATGAAATCATCGCGCAGCACTTCGTTCAGCGCATTCAGCATGGGCACCTCGACCTCGTTCAGCTTGCCGTTGTTCACGGTCAGCACGCGGTAGGTGTCGTTCTTCAATTGATGGTCGTCGGTGCGCTTGGACTCTTCGTAGCGGCCCTTCAGGCCCGAGCCATAGAAGATGGCGGCGTTGGAAGACTGGTCGGCGCCGAACAGATCGATAGTGACGCTGTAGTGAAAGTTCAGGTAACGCTGGATGGTGGGCAGGTCGATTACACCGGCGGCGCGCACGCTTTCCGGGTCGTCCGTCTTCAACTGGTTCATCACTTCGCAAGTGCGCTGGATTACGCGCGAAATGCCCGATTCACCCACGAACATGTGGTGCGCTTCTTCCGTCAGCATGAACTTCGTGGTGCGTGCCAGCGGGTCGAAGCTGGACTCGGCCAACGCGCATAACTGGAACTTGCCGTCGCGGTCGGTGAAATACGTGAACATGTAGAACGCCAGCCAGTCCGGCGTTTTTTCGTTGAAGGCGCCCAGGATGCGCGGGTTGTCGGCATCGCCCGACGTGCGCTGCAACAGCGCATCGGCTTCTTCGCGGCCATCGCGGCCAAAGTAGCGATGCAGCAAATACACCATGGCCCACAGGTGGCGGCCTTCTTCGACGTTGATCTGGAACAGGTTGCGCAGGTCGTACTGCGACGGCGCGGTCAGGCCCAGGTGGCGTTGCTGCTCAATCGACGCGGGTTCGGTGTCGCCCTGCGTGACGATGATGCGGCGCAGGTTGGCGCGATGCTCGCCGGGCACGTCCTGCCAGACGTCGCGGCCCATGTTTTCGCCAAAGTGAATCTTGCGCTGGCCGTCTTGCGGCGCCAGGAAAATGCCCCAGCGGTAATCCGGCATGCGCACGTGGTTGAAGTTGGCCCAGCCGTCGGGTTCAACGCTGACGGCGGTGCGCAGGTACACGTCAAAACCGTGCGAGCCGTCCGGCCCCATGTCTTGCCACCATTGCAGGTAGTTGGGTTGCCAGTGTTCCAGCGCGCGTTGCAAGGTGCGGTCGCCGGACAGGTTGACGTTATTGGGGATCTTATCGGTGTAGTTGATTCCAGACATGTCTCGCTCCTTGTTTGTTTTCGGGTCCGCGCTGTTGGTACGCGCCTTTGGTACGCGCTGTTCGTACGCGCCGTTCGTACGCGCTTTTAGCCCGCATCCCAAGCCCGCCGGGGCTCAGACGCGATTCCAGTCGAACGTGGCCTGCTCGCCCTTGCCGTAGAGCTTCAACGCGCCCTTGTCGCCGGCCGCGTTGGGGCGGTTGAAGATCCAGTTCTGCCACGCGGTCAGGCGCCCGAAGATGCGCGTTTCCATCGTTTCCTTGCCACCGAAGCGCAGGTTGGCTTCCAGCCCCGTCAGCGCGTCCGGCGATAGTGCGCGGCGCTCTTCCAGCATCATTCGCACTTCGTCGTCCCAGTCGATGCTGTCCGGCGCGTAGGTCACCAGGCCCAGATCCAGCGCCTCGGTGGCGGACAACGGCTGGCCGGCCCGGCCGCGCACGGCTTCCAGCGGTGCGGTCTCTTCATAGAAACGACGTTGCAGGCGGCTTTGGCCATTGACCATCGGATAAGCGCCGAAATTGCGTTCGCCCACGACGATGTGCGCGTTGGGCGCATCCGGTTCGGCGTCGTTGTCCAGCATGTAGCTGCGGTCGGCGGCCAGCGCCAATTCCAGCAAGGTGCCCACAAAGCAGGAGCCCGGTTCGATTAGCGCGAACAGACTGCGCGACGTGACATCCAGCCGGGCCAGCGTACGGCGCAACATGCCCGCGGTTTCGCGCACAAACCAATGCGTGGCGTGGCGTTGCAGCGCGGCGTCGGCGGCCAGCACGGCGTCGGCGTCGCCCTCGGTCTTGAAGATCCAGGTGCCGATGTCCAGCTCGTTGGTGCGCATGGACAGGATGGCGTCGTCCAGTTCGCGCGCCATTTGCAGCGGCCACCACGCGGCGCCCGCCGTAACGATGTCGTCCAGTTCGGATTGCACCGGTTCCTGCGGCGCGCGCACGGTCCAGGTGGCCAGACGCTTGTCGCGATCAAGGTGGATATCGACGTAGCGATACGACAGACGATCGGGGGTTTCGGTGCGTTCGATGGGCGTCAGCGCAATGCCGTGCTCGCCTGCCTGGCGGTCGCTGGTGTCGGCCAGCGCCAGCGCGCGCTCGCGCACCGCTTCTTCAAAGCGGGCGGGCTTGACCACGTCGTCCACCAAACGCCAGTCCTTGGCGCGCTGGCCACGCACGCCTTCAACCAGCGTGCAGAAGATGTCGGCGTGGTCATGGCGCACTCGGCGCTTGTCGGTCACGCGGGTCAGGCCGCCGGTGCCGGGCAGCACGCCCAGCAGCGGCACTTCGGGCAAGGCCACCGACGACGATCGATCGTCCACCAGCAGGATTTCGTCGCAGGCCAACGCCAGCTCGTAGCCGCCACCCGCGCAGGCGCCGTTCAGCGCCGCAATGAATTTCAAACCGCTATGGCGGCTGGAGTCTTCAATGCCGTTGCGCGTTTCGTTGGTGAACTTGCAGAAGTTGACCTTCCACGCGTGGGACGACAAGCCCAGCATGAAGATGTTGGCGCCCGAACAGAAGATGCGATCTTTCATGCTGGTGACCACCACGCTTTTCACTTCGGGGTGCTCGAAGCGAATGCGTTGCAGGGCGTCGTGCAGTTCGATGTCCACGCCCAGATCGTACGAATTGAGCTTGAGCTTGTAGCCGGGGCGCAGGCCGCCGTCTTCGGCCACGTCCATGGCCAGCGTTGCAACGGGGCCGTCAAACGTCAGGCGCCAGTGGCGGTACAGGTCGGGCCGGGTGCGGAAATCAACGCGGGCCTCGGGCCGGGTTTCATGCCCGTTTGCGGTGCTGCTCATGGTGTGTCTCCTCGTACGCCCTGCCTGAACAGGAAAAATACTGCATCACATGAATTATTGTGCAGATTAGTTCAGGCAAAAGCGCACGTCAAGCGAGACATGCATAAAAGTGCAGATTTATAGCGGCAGGCCGCAGGCCTTTCGAACCTGGGTGCGCAGGCCGGCAAAGCTTTCCTGGACTTCCAGGTTGCTGGTGACCCACGTCAGGTCGGCCTTGGCGTAGAAGGCTTCCCGCCCGGCAAGGATGCGCTTGAGATCGGCCATGGCTTCGTTGTTGCCCGACATGGGGCGGAAGTCGCCTTGCGCCATGACGCGGCCCATGTGTTCTTCGGGCGTGGCGCGCAGCCAAACCGTGTAGCAATGGGCCAGCAGCAGGTTCAACGTGGCCGGTTCGGATACCAGCCCCCCGGGGGTGGCCAGCACCATTTCGGGATAGATCTGCACGGCCTCTTCCAGCGCGCGCCGTTCGTAGCGGCGATAGGCGTTGGGGCCGTACAGGTTATGGATTTCAAGAATGCTGCACCCGGCCACGCGTTCGATCTCGCGGTTCAGCTCGACAAAGGGGTAGCCCAGATCGTCGGCCAGCATCTGGCCCAGGGTGGACTTGCCCGCCCCACGCAGCCCGATCAGCGCGACACGCTGCGTGCGGTTGGGCCGCTGCGCGCCCGCCCCCACGCCAAACAGCTGGGTCAGCGCCTCGCGTGCGCGTTGCAGATCGGATTCCGTGCGGCCGCTGAGCAGTTCGCGGATCAGCAGCCAATCGGGCGACTCCGTGGTGACGTCGCCCACGAGTTCGGCCAGCGCGCAATTGAAGGCGCGCGCAATCTGCAACAGCACCAGGATGGACGCGTTGCCCACTCCGTGTTCCAGATTGGCCAGATGCCGTTCAGACACCCCCGTCACCTGCGACAGACCCTTGCGCGTCATGCCGCGTATGGCTCTAAGGCGGCGCACCCGCTCGCCTAAAGCCACCAGGAAAGCTTCCCGCCTGGGTTCGGTTGGCGCCGCATCTAGCGCTTGATTCATGTTTGGCTGACTCCGCAAATACCCTGATAAGCCTTGTTTTATGCACTATAGTGCTTGACCCTTTCGTATGGAAGCACTATTTTTCCTTCCAGGCAGTTCCAAGCGGTCATCGCGCATTAAAGCGGCAATAAAGCGCCATTGAAGCAGCACTGAAGTTCATGCCGCATTCCAAAGCGCCGACAGTGTAAAGGAGGAGTCCCGGTGAGCACGCCAGATCAATTCCATGCCCTGATGCAAGCGGCCACGCGGCTGGTGGCCGACGAGCCGCTGGATGCCGGGTTGCAGGCGAAGCTGAACCGCGAGGCCGGCCCCACCAGCGCGCTGTATCAGCAGATCTTCGCCGCCTGTAAGCAAGGCGTGGCCGACGGCTGGATGTGCAACCGCGAAGGCGGCGGCATCCGCTACGGACGCGTCATCAAGCCGGCCGACGACCTGGGCGGCTGCTCGGTGGATGTCGTGGACATGGATGACCTGGCCGGCCCGCACCACGCCCATCCCAATGGCGAAATCGACCTGATCATGCCGCTGACCGCCGACGCCCGCTTTGACGGCCACGGCGCCGGCTGGCTGGTCTACGGCCCCGGCAGCGCGCACAGCCCCACCGTAACGCAAGGCCGCGCACTGGTGCTGTACCTGCTGCCCGGCGGCGCCATCGAGTTCACGCGGCCCGGCAGCTAGCCCCCGCTTGCCGCCCGGCGACAAAAAAACATAGCCCGGGCGCGCCCCACCAGGACATCAGGAGACAACCGTGAACACCTGCCCCGCAGAATTGAACTTTGCCAGCCATCTGGCGGCGCTGAACGCCTCACGCGCCGACAAGCCCGCCTACATCGACGACACGCGCCAGCTGACTTATGGGCAGTTGGCAGAACGCGTGGCGCGCATGGCCGGCGCCTTGCGCGGGCTGGGCTTGCGCCGCGAAGAACGCATCCTGCTGCTGATGCAGGACACGGTCGATTGGCCCGTCGTGTTCCTGGGCGCGCTGCACGCGGGCGTGGTGCCGGTGGCCGTCAACACCTTGCTGACGCCGGATGACTATGCCTACATCGTGACGCACAGCCGCGTGCGCGCCGTGTTCGTGTCGGATGCGCTGCTGCCAACGCTGCAAGCCGCGTTGGCGCAATCGCCGGCAGATGTGGAGCATGTGGTGGCCACACAGGACGTTGAAGCCCTGCTGGCCGACGCCCCGCGGGCCGACGCCCCGCTCGCCCCCGCCGTGCGCACGCTGTCCGATGAAATCGCCTTCTGGCTGTATTCGTCGGGCTCCACCGGCAAGCCCAAGGGCGTGGTGCACACGCACGGCAACCTGTGGCACACCGCCGAACTGTATGCCAAGCCCGTGCTGGGCATCCGCGAAGACGATGTGGTGTTTTCCGCCGCCAAGCTGTTCTTCGCCTACGGCCTGGGCAACGGCTTGACCTTTCCGTTGTCGGTCGGCGCCACGGTCATCCTGATGGGCGAACGCCCCACGCCGCAAGCCGTTTTCCAACGGCTGACGCGGCACCGCCCTACCGTGTTCTACGGCGTGCCCACCTTGTACGCCAGCATGCTGGCATCGCCCGACCTGCCGCCGCGCGATCAGGTCGCGCTGCGGGTCTGCACGTCGGCCGGCGAAGCCTTGCCGCGCGACATCGGCGAACGCTTCACGCGGCACTTCGGCTGCGAGATCCTGGACGGCATCGGTTCCACCGAGATGCTGCACATCTTCATCTCGAACCAGACCGGACAACTGCGCTATGGCACCACCGGCAAGCCCGTGCCGGGATACGAGGTGCAACTGCGTGACGACAACGGCGCGCCGGTCGCGCCGGGCGCCATCGGCGACCTCTACATCAAAGGCCCCAGCGCCGCGCTGATGTACTGGAACAACCGCGACAAGACACGCCAATGCTTCCTGGGCGACTGGCTGAAAAGCGGCGACAAATACACCTGCGACGCCGACGGCTACTACACCTACGCCGGCCGCAGCGACGACATGATCAAGGTCAGCGGCCAATACGTGTCGCCTGTTGAAGTCGAGAACATCCTGGTGCAGCACGAAGCCGTGCTGGAAGCCGCGGTGATCGGCGTGCCCGACCACGACGGCCTGGTCAAGACCAAGGCGTACGTCGTGCTGCGCCCCGGCTTCGAACCCGACGCCCAGACCGGCGCCGCGTTGCAGCACTACGTGAAGCAGCATCTGGCGCCGTTCAAGTACCCGCGCCAGATCGACTTCACCGAAGAACTGCCCAAGACCGCCACGGGAAAAATCCAGCGCTTCCGGCTGCGCCAGCTGGAAGAAGCCACGCTATGAAGTCCGCTTGCCGACACTCTCGGCGCGCGGACTAACCCCGGCCGGCTTTGCGCCAGCCCATGATAAGCACGGAGACAAACCATGAACCACGCCCTGACCCAGGCTGCGATTGCCGCGGCCTTGACGCTAGCCGCCACCAGCGCGCAAGCCGCCGACAAGCTCAAAGTGGGCTTCATGCTGCCCTATAGCGGCACCTACGCCGCGCTGGGCAACGCCATCGAAAACGGCTTCAAGCTGTACGTTGCCGAGCAAGGCGGCAAGCTGGGCGGGCGCGACATCGAATACTTCAAGGTCGACGATGAATCCAATCCGGCCAAGGCCGCTGAAAACGCCAACCGGCTGATCAAGCGCGACCAGGTCGACGTGCTGATCGGCACGGTGCATTCGGGCGTTGCGATGGCGCTGGCCAAGGCCGCCAAGGACAGCGACACCACGCTGATCGTGACCAACGCGGGCGCCAACGCCATCACCGGCCCGCTGTGCGGCCCCGGCATCTTCCGCACGTCGTTCACCAACTGGCAGCCCGCCTACGCCATGGGCCCCGTCGCCTACGGCAAGGGCCACAAGACCGCCGTCACCATCACCTGGAAATACGCGGCGGGCGATGAAGCCATCGGCGGCTTCAAGGAAGGCTTTGAAAAAGCGGGCGGCAAGGTCGTCAAGGAACTGAGCCTGCCATTTCCCAACGTGGAATTCCAATCGCTCCTGACCGAGATTGCCGCCACCAAGCCCGACATGGTGTTCACCTTCTTTGCGGGCGGCGGCGCGGTGAAGTTCGTGCAGGACTATCACGCCGCCGGCCTGGACAAGACCATTCCGCTGTATGGCTCCGGCTTCCTGACCGACGGCACCTTGCAGGCGCAGGGCGCTTCCGCACAAGGCCTGCTGACCACGCTGCACTATGCCGACGGCCTGAACACGCCGCGCGACAACGCGTTCCGCGCCGACTACGCCAAGAACTACAACGCCCCGCCCGACGTCTACGCCGTCCAGGGCTATGACGCGGCGCAGCTCATGCAATCGGGCCTGACGGCCGTCAAGGGCGACTTTGCCAAGAAGGCGGACTTCCGCAGCGCCATGCGCGGGGCGACGGTGGACAGCCCGCGCGGCCCGTTCACCTTGTCGGCGGCCGGCAACCCGGTGCAGGACATTTACCTGCGGCGCGTGGACGGCCTGGAGAACAAGGTGGTGGACGTCGCCGTGAAGAAGCTGGCCGACCCGGCCCGCGGCTGCAAGCTCTGACGCGACGCGGCCACAGGAGGGCCCCATGGACATCAGCATCCTGCTTATTCAAAGCCTGAACGCATTCCAGTACGGCTTGCTGCTGTTCCTGGTGGCCAGCGGCCTGACGCTGATCTTCGGCATCATGGGCATCATCAACCTGGCCCATGGCAGCTTCTACATGATCGGTGCCTACATGGCATTTGCGCTGGGGCCGGTGGTGGAGCGCTGGCTGGGCGGCGGCTTCCTCACCACGCTGGCCGTGTGCGTGGTGCTGGCTGGTGCTTTGGGCTATGTGCTGGAAGCCGCCTTCTTCAGCTACCTGTACCACCGCAACCACTTGCAGCAGGTGCTGATGACCTACGGGCTGATCCTGGTCTTTGAAGAACTGCGCAGCATTCTGGTCGGCAACGACGTGCACGGCGTGCCGTTGCCGGCGTGGCTGCAAGGCAGCATTTCCCTGGGCGGCGTGATGACGTATCCGGTCTACCGGCTGTTCATTTCTGCCGTCGGCATTGCGGTAGCGCTGCTGCTGTATTGGGTGATATCGCGCACCCGGCTGGGCATGATGCTGCGCGCCGGCGCCAGCAACCGCGAGATGACGGGGTCGCTGGGTATCGACGTCAACAAGCTGTACCGGCTGGTGTTCGCGGCCGGTGTGGCGTTGGCCGCGTTGGCCGGCACCATCGCCGCGCCCGTGTCGTCGGTGTACCCGGGCATGGGCAACGGCGTGCTGATCATCTGCTTCGTCGTGGTCGTGATCGGCGGCATCGGTTCCATACGCGGCGCCTTTTTGGCCGCGATGCTGGTGGGCTTTGTCGAAACCTTTGGCCAGGTGCTGTTTCCGTCGGCGGCGGGCGTGCTGGTGTATCTGCTGATGGCGTTCATTCTTCTATGCAAGCCCGAAGGGCTGTTCAAACAGGGCTAGCCATGCAGAAACTACTTCCCATCGCAACGCTGCTGGCGCTGGCCGCCTTCGCGTTCAGCGGCAGCGACTACTACACCGGGCTGGCGATCAAGGTGATGATCTACGCCATCTTCGCGCTAAGCCTGCAATTGCTGGTCGGCGGAGCCGGTTTGGTCAGCCTGGGGCACGCGGCGTTCTTCGGCATCGGCGCCTACGTGGCGGCGTTGCTGTCACCGGAATCCGAGGCGGCAAGCCTGTGGTGGCTGCTGCCGGCGGCCCTGCTGGCGGCAGCGCTTTATGCGGTGGTGACGGGTGCGCTGGCGCTGCGCACGCGCGGCGTGTACTTCATCATGGTGACGCTGGCGTTTTCGCAGATGGCTTACTACGTCTTTCACGACACCAAAGTGGGCGGCGGCAGCGACGGCATCTATCTGTATTTCCGGCCCGAATTGGCGTTGGGCAGTTGGGTGCCGTTCGACCTGGGCAACGCCACCACGTTCTACTTTTTTGTACTCGCCTGCCTGGCCCTGACCTGGGGCTTCCTGGCGCTGCTGCGGCGCTCGCCGTTCGGGGCGGCGCTGGCGGGCATCCGCATCAACGAGCAGCGCATGCGCGCGGCCGGGTATTCCACGTATCCCTACAAGCTGACGGCGTATGTCGTGGGCGCCACGTTGGCGGGCCTGGCGGGGTTTCTGTTCGCGCTGAAAGATGGCTTCGTCACGCCAGAACTGTTGGCCTGGGAACAATCTGGGCTGGTGCTGTTGATGGTGATCCTGGGCGGCATGGCCAGCCTGGGCGGGGCGGTCATCGGCACCGTGGCGCTGGTGCTGATGCAAGAGCTGTTCCAGTCGCAAGCCTTGTTTGGCGACTACGCGCGCCATTGGCATCTGCCGCTGGGCATCGCCATCATCGCGCTGGTGGCCTTGCTGCCCAACGGCATCGCGGGCCTGCCCGCGCAATGGCGACAACGCCGCGATGCGCGAGTCGCGGCCGCACATGCCGCAAGGGCGCCTGCCGTCTCTACGGTCCGCCTGCCGCAGGGACGCCTGCCGCAGGATCGCCTGCCCGTCCAAGGGGAACCTCATGTCTGATCTTCTGCTTGCCGCCATGGGCGTTACGCGGCGCTTTGGCGGGCTGACCGCCGTGAACGGCGTGTCCCTGTCGCTGGTGCGCGGGCAAGTGCACGCCGTCATCGGCACCAACGGCGCGGGCAAGTCCACGCTGATCAATATCCTGTCCGGCGAGCTTGCGTCCAGCAGCGGGCAGGTCATGCTGGGCGCACAGGACATTACCGCCTGGCGCCAACCGCAACGAGCCCGCGCCGGGCTGGGCCGCAGCTACCAGCGGTCCACGTTATTCCCCGAATTAAGCGTGTTCGAAAACTGCCGCCTGACCGCGCAGGCGGCACGCCAGCGCTTCTGGCATTGGTGGCGCCCAGCCGCCGATTGCCGCCGCAGCGCCGAGCTGGCACACCACGCGCTGGAACGCACCGGCCTTGCCGGCGATGCCACGCGCACGGCCGGCCTGCTGCCACACGGCCGCAAGCGTCAGCTTGAAATCGCCATGTGCCTGGCGGGCGAGCCGCAGGTGTTGTTGCTGGACGAGCCCCTTGCCGGCATGGGGCCGGAAGAAACCGACCGCATCCTGGACCTGCTGCAAACATTGAAGACGGGCCACGCCATCCTGCTGGTCGAACACGACATGGACGCGGTTTTTCGTATCGCCGAAACCATCACGGTAATGGTCAACGGCACCGCCATCGCCAGCGGCCCGCCCGAGGCCATACGCGCCAACGCCGACGTGCGCACCGCCTACCTGGGTGAAGACGCCCAGCCCACCCACGCACCAGGAGCCGCCGCATGCACGCCATCGCAAACCACGACGCGCTGATCGAGGCCGGCGGCTTGCACGTGTACTACGGCGCCAGCCATGTGCTGCGCGGTGTCGACATGCACATCGCGCGCGGCGAATCCGTTGGACTGGTCGGCCGCAACGGCATGGGCAAAACCACCTTGATCCGCAGCCTGATGGGCCAGGTCAAGAGCTCGCGCGGCCAGGTGCGCGTGGCCGGGCGCGATTGCACACGGGCGCCCGCCCACGCCATTGCACAACTGGGCGTGGCCTATGTGCCCGAAGGCCGAGGCATATTTCCAAATTTGAACGTACGCGAAAACCTGCAAGTGGCGGCGCGCGCCGGCGTGCGCGGTGGCCGCGATTGGACTTACGCGCGCGTGCTGGAGACCTTTCCCCGACTGCGCGAACGGCTGGGCCACGGCGGGCAGCAACTATCAGGAGGCGAACAGCAGATGCTGGCCATCGGACGCGCGCTGATGACCAACCCCGATCTGCTGATTCTGGACGAAGCCACCGAAGGGCTGGCCCCGCTGATCGTGGCCGAGATCTGGCGCATCATCCGCGAGATCCGCTTGACCGGCATGTCCACGCTGATCGTCGACCGCAACTATCGCGCGGTGCTCGAACACACCGACCGGTGTCTGGTGATGGAAAAAGGACTGATTGTCGAAGACGGCAATAGCGCGTCGCTGGCCCGGCTACCGGAACAGCTGACGCGCTATCTGGGCGTGTAGACGTACGCGCCCCGCCGTACTTCAGATGATGGCTTCGATCAGGAAGGGGCCACGGCGCTTGAGGCCGTCGGCCAGCGCGCGCGCAAAGCCTTCCACCGTATCCACGCTGACCGCCTCCACGCCCATGCCGCGCGCCAGGTGCGTCCAGTCCAGGTAGGGTTCTTCCAGATCCAGCATGCGGCGCGCATTGCGGCCCGGTTCTTTCACGCCTACGTTTTTCATCTCGCCGTGCAAGGTGGCGTAGGAACGGTTGGCCAGGATCACTGTCAGGCAGTCCAGGTTTTCGCGCGCCTGCGTCCACAGCGCCTGCAAGGTGTACATGCCGCTGCCGTCGGCTTGCAGCGTGATGACCTTGCGGTCCGGGCACGCCACGGCCGCGCCCGTGGCCAGCGGCAGGCCGATACCGATTGCGCCGCCCGTCAGCATCAGCCAATCGTGCGGAGCGCTGCTGGCGCTATAGATCGGAAATTCGCGGCCCTGCGTGATGGACTCATCGCACACGATGGCCTGCTCGGGCAAGGTATGCGCGATCAGGATGTTCACGGCGGCGCCCGTCAGCTTGCCCGAGGAAGGCACCTCATAGGCGGCGGCCGGCGTGGCCAGGCGCGGCGCGTCGGCGGCAATGCCCAGTTCGTCGGCCAGCCATTCCAGCGCGTGGGCCAGATCTTGTTCGGCCGAGGCCAGCACCACCTGATTGCTGTCAGCCGGGGCCAACAGGCTGGGCTTGCCGGGGTAAGCAAAAAACCCCACCGGCGCCTTCGCGCCTGCCAGCACCAGATGTTTGACGTCTTTCAGCTTGGCCACCGCAAGATCAATCGGATACGGCAAGCGATCGACCGGCGTACGCGCACCGCCACGCTCGATGCGGCGGTTGGACGTTTCCGACATCAGGCGCACACCCGTCGCGCGGGCGATGCGCCCGGCGGCGTTCAGTGCGCGTTCGCGCAGCGCGGCGCCCCCCAGCATCAGCACGGTCACTTCGCCCGAACGGATCGCCGCGGCCGCCGCGCGCACGGCGTCGGCGGAAGTCTGCGCCAGCGCGGCATCCTTGACTTGTACGGGCGCGGGCGCGTTGTCGGGCAGATCGGTCCAGGCAGTGTCGGCCGGCAGGATCAACGTGGCGATATTGCCGGGCGCCTGCCGCGCCACGCCAATGGCTTCGGCGGCGTCCGCCGACACGGCAGCGGCCGTCATCGTGCGTTTGACCCAATGCGACATCGGCCGCGCCACGCCTTCCACGTCGCTGGTCAGCGGCGCGTCGTATTGCACGTGATAAGTGGCGTGGTCGCCCACGATATTGACCATGGGCGTACGCGCGCGCTTGGCGTTGTGCAGGTTGGCCAGCCCGTTGCCCAGGCCAGGCCCCAAGTGCAGCAAGGTGGCGGCCGGCTTGTCGGCCATGCGCGCGTAACCGTCGGCAGCGCCCGTCACCACGCCTTCGAACAGACCCAGCACGCACCGCATCCGGGGCTTGCGATCCAAAGCCGCGACGAAGTGCATTTCAGACGTGCCGGGGTTGGCAAAACACACGTCCACATCGTTGGCCAGCAAGGTATCGCAGAGACTGTCAGCGCCGTTCATGATTTTCCCTAGTCGTTTTCAATGGCGATGCGGGCGCATCCGCGCCCGCCTGATATGCATGATAGGTAGCGTATCAAAAACGCGATAGACCCATTTTCGGTTGGAGGCATGGAACCATTCCGGGAAATCGCCGCCGCGTTCCGCCAGCCGGAATTAGCGCTGGCGTGACGGCAGGCATAAGCGCAGCCCACATCAGCCCAGGATCTGCCCCAGGAATGCCTGCGCCCTCTCCGATCGGGGGGCATTGAAGAAGTTCTCCGGCGTGTCGGCTTCCACGATGGCTCCCTGGTCCATGAAGACGACGCGATCCCCCACTTCTCGCGCAAAACCCATTTCGTGCGTGACGCAGACCATGGTCATGCCGTCTTTGGCCAGCGCGACCATGGTGTCCAGCACTTCCTTGACCATCTCGGGGTCCAGCGCCGACGTGGGTTCGTCGAACAGCATGATCTTGGGCTGCATGCACAAGGCGCGCGCAATCGCCACGCGCTGCTTCTGGCCGCCCGAGAGCTGGCCGGGATACTTGTCAGCGTGCTGCGGAATGCGCACCCGTTCCAGATATTCCATGGCGCGCGACCGGGCTTCGTCCGCCGGCACGCCCTTGACCAGCAGCGGTGCCAGCGTGCAGTTCTCAAGCACCGTCAAATGCGGAAACAGATTGAAGTGCTGGAACACCATGCCGACTTCCGCGCGGATGCGCTCGATGTTCTTGACGTCTTCATTGAGCTCTATGCCGTCGACAACGATGCGGCCCTTCTGGTGCTCTTCCAGCCGGTTCAGCAGGCGGATCGTCGTGGACTTTCCCGAGCCCGACGGCCCACAAAGTATCAGCTTTTCTCCGGGCAACACTTCCAGGGCCAGGTCGTTCAGTACCTGGAAGTCTCCATACCATTTGCTGACGCCCTGCATCGTGATGATGGGCGCCAAGGCAGTCGTTGCATTCATCGTCTCAAGCCTTGGAAATGTCGTGGTTTTCGCCGGCGCCGCTCCAGTAGCCCGGCACCGTCAGACGCTTTTCAGAGCGTCGGAACAGGTACGACAGCACGCTGCACATGGCGAAGTAGATGACCCCCACCATCGTGTAGACCGTCAGTGCCTGGAAGGTCGCACCGGCCAGCATCTCGCCCGCCCGCATCAATTCGTACACGCTGATAACGGCCACCAGCGAAGTCTCCTTGATCAGCACCAGCGCGTAGTTGCCCAAAGCCGGGAAGACCGTGCGCAGCGCTTGCGGCAATACGATGCGACGCAGCCGCTGCACCTTGCGCAGACCCAATGCGCGCGCCGCCTCGTACTGACCCGTGTCCACCGACTGGATGCCGCTTCTGAACAGTTCGGCCAGGTACGCGCCGAAGTTCAAGGTCAGGCCCAGCACCCCGGCGACAAAGCCGTTGATCACGACGCCCATCTCGGGCAGGCCGTAGTAGATGTAGAACAATTGCAGCAGCAGGGGCGTGCCGCGAATCACCTCGATGTAGAACCGCGCGCCACGGCTCAACAGGCGCGAAGGCGACAGGCGGCACAAGCAAACGACCAGGCCCAACGCCACCGCCAGGAAAGCCGAACAGAAAAACAGCGCCAGGGTCCAGACCGTGCCCTCGGCCAACGGGGTCAGGTACATGCGCAGCGTAGCGAGATCCAAGTCGTGCTCCTTATCCGTGCCGTAACGGCGCTTACTTGCTGATGAGGTCGGACACGCCCCACTTCTTGCCAATGGCGGCCATTTCGCCGTTCGCCTTCATGTCGGCAATCGCCTTGTTGACGGCTTCAAGCAGCGCGGTATTGCCTTTTTGCACGGCCATGCCCACTTGCCACGTGCGTTGCGGCTGGTAGCCCGTATCGAGCTTCACGCCCGGGATGTTCTTGGTCTGGATCTGGTAAATGATGCTGGGGGGATCCACGATGCCAAGGTCGACGCGGCCAGCGCGCACGTCAGCCAGCAAGGTTGAATAGTCCTGGTACGTCGTGACTTTGGTGCCCGGCATGTCCTTGATCATGTTGAACTGGACAGAATCCACCAGCACGCCTACCCGCTGCCCCTGCATGTCTTCGAATTTGGCGTACTTTTTGGTCGCTTTGTCGCTGACTACCACGCCCTCTCCCCATCCGTAGACCGGGACTGAAAAGTCGATGGCCTTGGCGCGTTCTTCGGTAATGAACAGCGGCGCCGACATGACGTCCGCCCGCCCCGACGTCAGCGTGGGAATAAGGCCGGAAAATGGCACGTCGGACAGCTTGTCCGATACCTTCAGATGCTTGGCCACGCCCGCCGCCACGTCCACCATGATGCCTTCCAGTTGGTTGGACTTTGGATTCTTGAACCCGTGCGGCGGCGCCGATGCGGTGGTGACGACGGCCAGGCTTTTATCGGCGCGCACTTCGTCCAGCGTGCGCGCCTGCGCGCCGGTTTGAATCAGCAGGCCGGCGGCCGCCAGGCCCAGCAGAATGGCTTTGAATGTCATCGTTTTTCCCCTTGGATGAATGATTGCCGCGAACATGGATGATGCGAACGCCTCGGCTCAGGCCGGACGCCCTTGCGGATACTGCTGCACTGCCACCGCCGCCAGCGCGAAGAATTCCTGCATCACGGTGGCAGCCAGGAAGGCTGTCGCTCCCTGCACGTCTTGCGGCGGCGACACGGTATTGATGTCGAACGCCACGAAGTTCAGGCCGGCAAGCTGGCGCACCAGCGCCAGCCCTTCCTTGGCCGACAAGCCCCCCCACTCCGGCGTGCAAACTCCTGGCGCGCAGGAGGGGTCAAAGATGTCCATGTCGAAGCACAGGTACACGGGGCGCTGGCCGATACGCTGCTTGATGTCCGCCAGCGTGGCTTTCTGGTCCTGGTCGAAGTCGTCGTAGGGCACGATCGTGTAGCCGACCTCGCGCCCGAACTCCAGCACCCCGGGCATGAAAGAACTACCTCGCGTGCCCACGTGAAAGCTGGCCGCGACGTCCAGCAGACCCTCTTCGGCGGCGCGCGTGAACGTGGTGGCCGTGTTGTAGCCGGGGATGGGATAGGTGTCGGTGTGCGAGTCGAAATGCAGCACGACGAAATTCGGATGGCGGCGCCCCACGGCACGCAACTGCGGCAACGTCACCGCGCCGTCACCGCCCATCGAGATGGGGATGGCACCCGCGTCCAGGATGGCACCGATGCCGGCTTCGATCAGCGGGTACGAAGCGTCGGGGTCTCCTGGGTGGCACGCCACGTTGCCCACATCGATGGCGCGCAGGAATTCAGGAGGACTGTCGATGCCATGGCGGCGAAAGATGTCGACGGGGCGCAGCAAACGGGATTGCTCACGGATCGCGTCGGGACCCTGCCGCGATCCCACGCGAAAGGGGTGCGTGCCGCAATCGAACGGAATGCCCACCACGCAAGCGCGTGCCCGGCCCGCTTCAGGCTCGCGGGCCGATGGCAAACCCATGAACCCGGCTACGGGATGGAAACTAACTTCAGATGACTGCGGCACTGCGCGGCTCCCTGGATTTGCCCCGTCGTTGATAGGCGGGCGTTGCTCTATTTAGATTCAGTCGAATCGCCATGCGATACGAGTGTGTCGTAAATAGATTAGCAGGCAAAAACTTGGCTGGCCTATTAGGGTGTTCCCCCTACAGGCGTGGAATTACTTGATTTGAATAGTCGGGATTAAAAAAGAATGCGCCCCGTCATGGCGCGCCGCGTGCACCGAAAACGGGCGTGCGAAAGGGATCAGACCTCGTCGTCTGGCAAGGGCATCGCCCCGCGCAACGCGCCACCTGGTGGTTCCATCAAGTAGAAGGGATGCGTACGGCCCAAGGTGCGTGATGCACTAATGGCGTGCGCGGTCTCCACCACTTGCGGGCCGAATACGGCTTGCGCCTGTTCAAAAGACCAGCGGCTGGAAGGCACGGACACGTTCACGGCGCCCAAGGGGGTGCCGCCGGCATCCAGGACCGCCGCGCTGACCGTGATGTCACCGGGGTAAAACTCGCCGTTGGACCTTGCATAGCCGTGGCGCCGGGCGAACTCCAGTTCGGCCAGCAAGGCGTCCATGCTGGTGATCGTATTCCCCGTGAAAGGCTTGCGGTCGCAGCGTTCCAGCAAGTCTTGCGCAACGCCGGGGTCCAACTTGGCCAGCACCGCGCGCCCTGCTGCCGTGCAATAAAAAGGCAAGCGCATGCCCACCGGCATGTTCACAAACATTTCCTTGTGCGTGGCAAAGCGCGCCACATAGACCATGTCCAAACCGTCGGGTTCCGCCAGGCTGCACGTCTCCTGACTGTTGCGGTTCAGCGTGTGCAGGAACGGGTTTCCGCCCAGAACCAGCGGGCTTGTCTGCACGTAGTGCATGCCCAGCTCCAGCGACCAGGGCGCCAGCGAGAACTTCTTGGTGACGGGATCCTTGCGCAGGTAGCCCAGCGTCCAGAGCGTGTGGGTAAAGCGCTGAACCGCGCTTTTACCCAGGCCCGTGGCTTCCGCGAGTTCCGGCAGCGTCATGGCAGGCTCGCCTTCGTTGAACGCCCTTAATACGGAAATGCCGCGCGCCAGCGCGGCAATGAACAAAGGCGAATCTTCGGGATGTGGCGTCTGGGTCATGGCGCAGCGCGTGCAGGATAAAGTGCATAGCGTACCGTATAACGGTTCGCTTATATCGCATGGCGATTGGGCCGACAATCCGACTTCGGATCGCCGTCACCGCGCTCACAAGAAAAACGGCCTGCATGCGCAGGCCGTCTCGTCAGTGTGGCTGCGTCAGCGGATCGGCCATGGGTACATGGCGCCGCCATTGGTCCACAGTGCATTCGTGCCGCGTTGCAGGCCCAGCTTGCTGTCCTTGCCGACGTTGCGCTCGAACACTTCGCTGTAATTGCCCACTGCCTTGATGGCGTTGTAGGCCCATTTTTCGTCCAGCCCCATGTTCTTGCCCGCGCCCGGCGTCACGCCCAGGATGCGGGACACGTTGGGGTTGTTGCTCTTGAGCATCTCGTCCACGTTCTTTTGCGTGATGCCGTATTCCTCGGCTTCCAGCAGGGCGAACAACGTCCAGCGGACGATGCCGAGCCAGTTTTCGTCGCCTTGGCGCACCATCGGCCCCAGCGGTTCCTTGGAGAAGCGTTCTGGCAGGATTTCGTAGTCGTCCGGCTTGGCCACCTGCGTAGCGCGCACGGCGGCCAGTTGCGAGGCGTCGTCGGTGAAGGCATCGCAGCGGCCGGATTCAAAGGCGCGCACCACTTCGGTCACCTTGTCGATCACCACGGGTTTGAATTCGATTTTGTTGGCGCGGAACCAGTCGGCCAGGTTCAGTTCGGTGGTGGTGCCCGGTTGCACGCAGACCGTGGCGCCGTTCAGCTCCTTGGCGCTTTTCACGCCCAGCTTCTTGTTGACCAGAATGCCCTGGCCGTCATAGAAGCTGGCGGCCACGGCGGACAGCCCCAGGGACGTATCGCGCGTTTGCGTCAGCGTGACGGTGCGCAGCAGCACGTCGACTTCACCCGACTGCAAAGCGGTGAAGCGTTGCTGCGTGGACAGCGCAGTGCCCTTGAATTTGGTGGGGTCCCCGAATACGGCTGCGGCGACGGCGCGGCAGATGTCCACGTCCATCCCTTCCCATTCACCCTTGCTGTTGGTGGCCGAAAAGCCGGAGACGCCGTCGGTCAAACCGCATTGCACGAATCCCTTTTTCTTGACCGCATCCAGCGTGGGGCCGGCAAGCGCCGCCTGGGACACACAAGCCAGGGCCAGGGCGCCGGCTGCAAACAAAGTTGACCGCTTCATTGATGCCTCTCCTGAGAGTGATGTCCGTGCCGGCTTGTAAGACGGCGGCGGCTGAAACCAAGCCCGGCTTTACAGGGCCGGCCGCCAGATTACGCCATGTCCACGGCGTGAACAACGCGGCTTTCCCTAGAGGAAACCCCAAGGATGACAAGCTTGATAGATTCCGGGCATTTGTCCGATGACCGAACTTTATCGAACCCTTGCGCCCCGTATGGCAGGCCCCTGCATGCCATACTTTTTTTGCGTCGATGTCCGATACGCGGCATCGCCGCCCCAGCCCTAAAACGCCGAGCGCGCCACATAAAAAACCCGGCGCGCATCGATATTCGGTCGATTCATGGAGGAGACAAATCCATGGCACATGTTTGCAATTCGCAGCCCCGCCGCAATGCCGTCGCCCCGCGCCGCCTTGCCCTGAAAACCGTGCTGTGCGCAGCGCTGGCCGCCGTCGGCATGATGGCCGGCCCCGCGCATGCCGCCGATGACTGGCCCACCAAGCCCATCAAGATCATCGTGCCCTACACGCCGGGCGGCTCCACCGACATCGTCACCCGCATCGTGGTGGAAAAGCTGGCGCCGCGCCTGGGCCAGACCATCATTGTGGAAAACAAACCCGGCGCGAACAGCAGCGTGGGCTCTGCCATGGCGGCCAAGGCCGACCCCGACGGCTACACCTTTCTGGCGATGCTTCCCGCTTACCTGGTCAATTTCCACCTGTACAAGCTGAACTTCAAGCCCACCGACCTGGTGCCGGTTGTGCAGATGGCCGACCTGCCGCTGTTCCTGTTCGTGGCGGAAGACGTGCCCGTCAAGACGGTGGCCGAGCTGGTCGACTATGGCCGCAAGCATCCCGACAAGCTGACGTATGCCTCCAGCGGCACGGGGTCGAACGCGCACCTGACCGGCGCCATGTTCGCCTCGCAGAACAAGATTGCAATGACGCACGTCGCCTACAAGGGCAGCGCGCCGATTTTGACCGACCTGCTGGGCGGGCGCGTGTCGATGGTGTTCGACCCCATCCTGGTGCCCATGCAGTACGTGAAGCAGAACCGGCTGAAGGCACTGGCCTTCACCGGCAAGGAACGCTGGCCCGACGAGCCCTCCATTCCCACCATGGGCGAAGCCGGCCAGCCGGGCTTTGAAACGGGATCATGGGCGGGCCTGCTGGCGCCGGCCAACACGCCTCAGCCGATCATCGACCGCATGGCGCGCGAGATCGCCGAGGTGGTCAAGGACCCCGAGGTCAAGCGCAAATTCGTGGACGTGGGCTTCATGCCGGTGGGCGGCACGACCGCGCAATTTGCCGACCTGATGCAGAAAGAGTCGGCCCGCTACGCCGAGGTCATCAAGCAAGTCGGCATCACCGCGAACTGAAAGGCGGCGGGCGGCGGCATGGCCGGGCGCCCGCCCGATCGGAGCTTCACCATGATCAACAAGTTCATCGACACCCCCGAGGCCGCGGTCTCGGATATCAACGACGGCGCCACGGTGCTGATCAGCGGCTTCGGCGGCGCGGGTATGCCCACCGAACTGATCCACGCGCTGATCGACCAGGGCGCGCGCGAGCTGACCGTGGTCAGCAATAACGCGGGCAATCGCGAAACCGGGCTGGCCGCGCTGATCAAGGCGGGCCGCGTGCGCAAGGTGATCTGCTCGTTTCCGAAGGCCTCGCACTCCTGGGTCTTTGATGACCTGTACCGGCGCGGCGGCATCGAACTGGAATGCGTGCCGCAGGGCACCATCGCCGAACGGCTGCGCGCGGCCGGGGCCGGGCTGGGCGGGTTCTTTACGCCCACTGCCTACGGCACCGAACTGGCGGCAGGCAAGGAAACGCGCATCATCAACGGACGCGGCCACGTATTCGAAACGCCGCTGCATGGCGACTTTGCGCTGGTCAAGGCCGACCAGGGCGACCGCTGGGGCAACCTGACTTATCACAAGAGCGCGCGCAACTTCGGCCCGATCATGTGCATGGCGGCCAAGACCACCATCGTGCAGGTGCGCGCCAAAGCCGACCTGGGCGAGCTGCCGCCCGAAGCCATCGTCACGCCCGGCATCTTCGTCAAGCGCATCACCGAGGTGGCGAACGCCGCCTTTTCCAGCTGAGGCCCACGTATGTACCAACCCCTGACCCGCGAGGCCATGGCGCGCCGCCTGGCCCTGGATATTCCCGACGGCAGCTACGTCAACCTGGGCATCGGCATGCCGGTGCTGGTGGCCGCTTGCCTGCCCGATGATCGCGAGATCGTGCTGCACAGTGAAAACGGCATCCTGGGCATGGGCCCGCCGCCTTCGGAAGACGCCATCAACCTGGACCTGATCAACGCCGGCAAGCAGCCGGTGACGCTGCTTGCCGGCGGCGCATATTTTCACCACGCGGATTCGTTCGCGATGATGCGTGGCGGCCATCTGGACATCTGCGTCATGGGCGGCATGCAGGTCGCGGCCAACGGCGACCTGGCCAACTGGTCGCTGGCCAAGCCGGGCGAAGCGCCCGCCGTGGGTGGCGCGATGGACCTGGCGGTGGGCGCGCGCAGCGTGTTCATCATGATGGAACACAACAGCAAGAACGGCGATCCGAAAATCGTCGAACGCTGCACCTATCCGCTGACGGGCGCGGGCGTGGTTGACCGCATCTACACGGATTTAGCCGTGATCGACGTGACGCCGGACGGCCTGGTTGTTCGAGATATGATCGACGGCATGACGCTGACCGAACTGCAAGGACGCACCGGCGCGCCGCTGCGCGCGGGCTGATGCTGCCCAACCTGCCCCCACCCGGCTACGCGCTGCCGCTGGCCGAGGACGAGCATCCCGACCAGTTCCGTGGCGACCCGGACTACATGCTGACCCTGGCGCGCGGCCTGCACGTGATCCGCGCATTCGGCACGCGCCGCCATCCGCAAACCGCCGCTGAACTGAGCCGCCGCGCCGGGCTGCCGCGCGCCGTGGTGCAGCGCTGCCTGCACACGCTGGTGCTGCTGGGCATCGCGGAACAGCACGGCAGGCTGTTTGTGCTGACGCCGCGCATCCTGGGCCTGGGCTACGCGTATTTCTCGTCCACGCCGTTCGTCTCCCTGGCCCAGCCGGTGCTGGAAGAGCTAAGCGCCACGGTCAACGAGACCTGCGCGCTGGCCATCATGGAAGGCAACGAAATGCTGTACCTGGCGCGTTCGGAAGTGAACCGCCTGCTGGCCACGTCCATGGGGCTGGGCAGCCGCCTGCCGGCATATTGCACATCGATCGGGCGCGTGCTGCTGGCGCAATTGCCCGAGCCGGCGCTGGCCCGCTACTTTGCCGCCACGCCGTTGCAGCCCTACACGGAATTCACGCTGACCACCGAAGCGCCGCTGCGCGCCGAACTGGCGCGCATTCGCGAGCAGGGTTACGCGGTGGTCGACCAGGAATTGGAATTGAACGTGCGCGCGATTTCGGTGCCGGTGCGCTCGGCCAGCGGCAAGGCGTGCGGCGCCGTGAATGTCAGCGTCAAAGCGGCGCGCGTGCCGCTGACGCGGCTGACGGACGAGTTCCTGCCGCCGCTGCGTCAGGCGGTGGAACGAATCGGGGAATTCCTGGTGGCGTAGGAAGGTGAACGCGCGGCCGGGGCAAGGCGGCCGCCGTTGCGAGGGAACGACGGCCCGGCGTTCGAGCATCGATCTGTTTGAGCCCGATGTTCAAGCCCCGATCTGTTCGAGCCCCGATCTGTTCGAGCCCCGATCCGTTTGAGCCCCTCCTGATCGAGCCCGTGCTGTGCGGGCCCCTTCTATTCGAGCCCGTTCTGTGACGCGCGCCTGTCCCTACGAAGCCAGGTCGGTGGTATCCAGCGTGAACGCCGCCGCCGCGCGGCCGATGCGATCGTTGACGGCGTGCCAGGCGTCGGTGGCAGGCGGCGCCTGCACGACGATGCGCGCATAGCCCTGCTTGTCCAGATCCCGCAGCAAGCCATACAGCGCCTGCGCATAACGCGTCGGGTCCGCCGGCACCGGGTGCCATTGCAGGCGCGCATCCAGCGCGTCGGGCTTGTCGCCATACGCCACCACCACCACCTTGCCGGGCGGCAGATTGCGGCCTTGCGCCACGTCGCGCAGGCGGTCGTCGGATGCCAGCTCAAGGGGGGTGCGGGGGGCGTAGTGCGCCTTCAGCGTGCCCGAGGCGCGCGGCGCGGCGGCATCCGGCGCGAACACCTGCACGCCCAGCACCGCTTCGATCTGCGCAGCGCTGATATGGCCCGGGCGCAGCAGCACGGGGCCCGCGCCGCGATCCAGGCGCGACAAGTCAAGAATCGTGGATTCGATGCCCACTTCCGATGCGCCGCCTTCCAGCACCGGCATGCCGGCCGCGACTTCCTCAGGGAATTCAGCGCGCACGTGGTCGGCGCGGGTGGGCGATACCTGGCCGAACTTGTTGGCCGATGGTGCCGCCACGCCGCCCTGCCCGTTCGGCTTACCCGCCGCGAACGCCGCCAGCAGCGCCTGCGCCACGGGATGCGACGGGCAGCGGATGCCGATGCTGTCCTGCCCACCGCTGACGGTGTCGGCGATGTGCGGCGCGCGCTTGAGGATCAGCGTCAGCGGGCCGGGCCAGAACGCGTCGATCAGCAGACGCGCCTCGGTCGGGACGTCTGCCGCCCAATAGCCCACGTCGCCCGTGGGCGCAATGTGCACGATGACAGGGTGGTTCGACGGCCGGCCCTTGGCCGCGTAGATCTTGGCCACCGCCTGCGGGCTTTGCGCATCCGCGCCCAGGCCGTAGACGGTTTCGGTCGGAAAGGCGACCAGTTCACCGTCCAGCAGGCGTTGCGCGGCGTGGGATATTTCCGCGTCGCTGGCGGAGTCGGGCGGGGGCAAGGAAGACATCGGGATCGTCGCGGGTGACTCGGAGTGACTCGGCGTTATTCGGGCGTGACTCAGGCGTTACTCGGGCGCCTGCATGCCCAGCGCGGCAGCCACGCTCGCGGCATCGCTGCGGGCCTGCTCCAGCGTGGGCGCCACGATGGTGATGTGACCCATCTTGCGGGCGCGACGCGCATCGCGCTTGCCGTACAGGTGCAGCTTGGCGGTGGGCACCGCCAGGGCCGCCGCCCAATTGGGTTCGCGCTGCTGCGTGGCCGTGGGCGATTCGTACCAGATGTCGCCCAGGATGTTCAGCATGACGGCGGGCGCCAAGAGCGCCGTGCTGCCCAGCGGCAAACCCGCCATGGCGCGTGCCTGCTGTTCGAACTGGCTGGTGACGCAGGCGTTCATCGTGTAGTGGCCGCTGTTGTGCGGACGCGGCGCGATCTCGTTGACGATCAGGCTGCCGTCTTTCAGCACGAAGAATTCCACGCACAGCACGCCGTGATAGCCCAGGCCTTGCGCAATGGATTGCGCGGCTTCGGTCGCGCGGGCCTGCCGTTCGGCATGCGCGGCGTCCGACTGCACGGGCGCGGCGGTGGACACCGCCAGGATGCCGTCGCGGTGCACGTTGCGCGCCACCGGGAAGACAACGCTTGCGCCGTCGAAACCGCGCGCCAGCACCACCGAGATTTCGTAGTCCAGCGGCATCAGCGCTTCCAGCACGCAGGCCACGCCGCCAAACTCGGCGAAGGCGGCCAGCGCTTCGTCGCGCGTGTTGATGCGGGCCTGGCCCTTGCCGTCATAGCCCAGGCGCGCCACTTTCAGGATGCCGGGAAACAAGGCGTCGGGCGCGGCGCGCAGGTCTGCTTCGGTGCGGATGGCGGCGTGCGGCGCCACGGCGATGCCTTGCGAGGCGATGAAGGTCTTTTCGGCGATGCGGTCCTGCACGATGGCGACGGCGTCGGCGGCCGGGCTGACGCGGCAACGCGTGGCTAGCGTACGCAGGCTGTCGGCAGGGACGTTTTCGAATTCGGTGGTGACGGCCTGGCAGGTCTGGGCCAAACGGGCCAGCCCGGCTTCGTCGTCATAGGCAGCCTGGATGTGCAGGTCGGCCACCATGCCCGCGGGGCATTCGTCGGCCGGGTCCAGCACCGCGACCTTGTAGCCCAGGCTTTGCGCCGCATGGCAGAACATGCGGCCCAATTGGCCGCCGCCCAACAAGCCCAACCAGCCACCGGGAGCGATCATGAAAGAAGTGGATTGGCTCATACGATCGACGCCTCGGGCGGAACCTTCATGTCGCGCGCGGCTTGCGTCTGGCGGGCGCGGAACGCCACCAGCTTCTGATGCAGGTCCGCATCGGTGCCGGCCAGCGTGGCAATCACGTGCAGCGCCGCGTTGGCGGCGCCCGCTTCGCCGATGGCGAACGTGGCCACCGGCACGCCCTTGGGCATCTGCACAATGGACAGCAGAGAATCTTCGCCGCGCAGGTATTTGGACGGCACCGGCACGCCAAACACCGGCACTTCGGTCAGCGCCGCCATCATGCCCGGCAGGTGCGCCGCGCCGCCAGCGCCGGCGATGATGCCGCGCAGGCCACGGCCATGCGCGGCCGCGCCGTATTCGGCCATGTCCTGCGGCATGCGGTGCGCGGAAATCACGCGCGCCTCATAGGCCACGCCGAAATCCTCAAGCATGCTGACCGCGTGCTTCATGACCTCCCAATCGCTGGAAGATCCCATAATCACGCCCACCACGGGCGAGGCCTTGGCCGCTGCGGAAGTCTTGGCTGTCATAACCGGTGTCAAAGAGGGTAAGACCGCGGAAACCTGCCCGCGGAATGTCAATGGACCGCGGATCCAGTCCGCGAAACCCGGTATTTTACCCGGCGCGCGCGGCAGGCTATGGCGCGGTGGCCTTGGGCAGCCACAGATAGGTGTCGGGGTTGTCCGGGCACGGGCCAAAACCGCATTCCAGCGTGGTGCCGCCGACGTTGGCCAGCGTCATGACAAAAAACAGGGCCATGACCAGGACGCCCAGCGCCGACACGGGCTTTTTCAGCATGGTGTCGCCCCATTTGCGGTCGGCCGTCTGCATCAGCACGCAGAAGACGATGATGGCCGCAAACGCAATGAACGCCCAGGTATAGAAGTGCATGCCCAGGAACGGCGAGCCATAGCCGGGATCGCCGGGCGCCAGGTGCAGCAGCACTTGCCGGCCCGATGCGACCATGCCGCCCAGCGACGCCGCGATGCTCATCGCGTAATGCATGGGGGACGGGCCCAGGCGCAGGTTCAGCAGGAACCCCACGCCGGCCAGAATCAGCGCCACGCGTTGCAGCAGGCACAGCGGGCACGGCAGTTCGTCATAAATGAGTTGCCAGGCGAACGCCATGGCCAGGATGCCGGTCACGCCCAGCAGCGCCAGCCCATTGATGACACGCGAGCCACGCGCCGGATTACCAGAGAAGATCATCGCCCGGCCTTTACAGCGACAACGCCAGCGGCGTATTCATGTGATGCACGCACCAGGCCGCGAAGATCAGCAAGGTCAGCAGCCAGAAGGTCACGCATGGACGGCGACGGCCCAGCACGCCAAACCACACGGCGATCAGGCCAGTCAGAAACGGCAACATCATGATCATGCGACGGGCTCCTGTCGGGGGCGTCCTGTAAGCAATCGAGGAGTATAACGTAACAATCCGACATATTTGTTATCGAAAGCCCGGATGCGCGCGCCGCGGACTTATGCGTCCCCCCAAAGAAAAACCCGCTCGGTGCATTCACCGGCGGGTTTGTTTTCGTCTAGGCGGCGCCATCGGTCAACTGCGTCAACGGCGTCAACGGCGTCAACGGCGCCAGACGGGATCAGGCAATCAGGCGGTCCAGCGCTTCGCGGTACTTGGCGGCGGTCTTTTCCAGCACTTCCTGCGGCAGGCGCGGGGCGGGCGGGGTCTTGTCCCAGGTCTGGGTTTCCAGCCAGTCGCGCACGAACTGCTTGTCGAACGACGGGGGGCTGATGCCCACGCGGTAGCCGTCGGCCGGCCAGAAGCGCGACGAATCGGGCGTCAGCACTTCGTCCATCAAGTGCAGCGTGCCGTTATCGTCCAGGCCGAATTCAAACTTGGTATCGGCAATGATGATGCCCTTGGTGGCGGCAAAGCGCGCGGCTTCGGCGTACAGCTTGAGGGTCACGTCGCGGATGCGTTCGGCCATTTCCTGACCCACTTCCTTGACCACGTGCGCGAAGTCCACGTTTTCGTCGTGCATGCCGAATTCGGCCTTGGCGGCGGGCGTGAAGATCGGTTCGGGCAATTGGCTGGCCTGTTGCAGGCCGGCGGGCAACTGGATGCCGCAGACGCTGCCGGTGGCCTGGTAGTCTTTCCAGCCGGAGCCGATCAGGTAGCCGCGTGCAACGGCTTCCACCAAAATCGGCTTCAGGCGCTTGACCACGACGGCGCGTCCGCGCACCTGGTCAACTTCGTCCGGCGCCACCACGTCTTCGGGCTTCACGCCGGTGGAGTGGTTCGGCAGGATGTGGGCCAGCTTCTGCAACCAGAATTCGGTCAGCTCGGTCAGCACCTGTCCCTTGCCGGGAATGGGGTCGTCAAGAATCACGTCGAACGCGGAGATACGATCCGACGCGACGATCAGCAACTTGTCGTCGCCCACCGCGTACATATCGCGCACCTTACCGCGGCCCAGCAGCGGCAAGGACTTGATGCTGGATTGATGCAAAGCAGAAGTCACGGGAATGGCCTATGGCAAAAATGAAGATTCCCGCCACGGGCGAGCGCCAGGGCGGGAAGTAGAACGAAATCGAAACTTGCGCAAAAGGCGGCATGGCCTGTGCAAGACGCATAGATTACTGCAAATATGCCCGTCTTGCCGGGCGGCAAGGGCCGGGTTAGCCTCTGATTCCCGACTCACGATTCGCGCCGACCGCCCCAGCCGCGTCACGGCGCAGACCTCACGCCCGGAGACAAAGCCGTATGCAGGATGCTTCCCTTAAACGCCCGTCCGCCGCCGACGCGCAGGTACACCTGACTGGCGGTTGCCAGTGCGGCGCGATCCGTTACGCCGTTACCGACGAGCCCATCACCGCCGCCACCTGTCATTGCCGCGACTGCCAATATTCCAGCGGCGGCGCGCCGGCCCATGCGCTGATCTTTCCCGCCGGCTCCGTAACGATGCTGCGCGGCCAGGCCAAGGAACACCGCTACAAGGGAGACTCCGGGCACACCGTCATGCGCAGCTTCTGCGCCGCCTGTGGCACGCCGCTGTTCGGCGGCTCGGAAGGCATGGGATACGAAGTGGTGCGCGCCGGCTCGCTGGACGACCCCGAAGCCTTCCACGCCAAGGCCAGCCTGTGGACGAGTTCGGCGCCGTCCTGGCACCACGTGGACCGCAGCGTGCCGCACTTCCCGCAAAACTCGCCGCCCGCCTGACTTGCGGGGCTGACGCGGCCAGCCGATACGCCCGTCTTGGCAGCCGGCCAAAACAAAGGGGTGGGTCCACGACGGACCCACCCCCTTTTGCTATCCCGGCGCCCCCCGAAGGCGGCGCTGGATAGGTTTACTGCACCACTTGCGACAGCTTGCCCGAGGCGTACTGCGCGGCGATTTCGGTCAGCGGCAGCGCGCGGATCTTGCTGGCGTTGCCGGCGGTGCCGAATTCCGTGTAGCGAGCCACACAGATCGCCTTGGCAGCGGCGCGGGCGGGCTTCAGGTATTCGCGCGGGTCGAACTTTTCGGGGTTCTCGGCAAAAAAGCGGCGGATCGCGCCGGTCATGGCCAGACGAATATCGGTGTCGATATTGATCTTGCGCACGCCGTACTTGATGGCTTCCTGGATTTCCTCGACCGGCACGCCGTAGGTTTCCTTCATGTTGCCGCCGAATTCGCGGATTTCAGCCAGCAGTTCCTGCGGCACGCTGGAGCTGCCGTGCATCACCAGGTGGGTGTTGGGCAGGCGGGCGTGGATTTCCTTGATACGGGAAATCGACAGGATGTCGCCGGTGGGCTTGCGCGTGAACTTGTAGGCGCCGTGACTGGTGCCGATGGCAATCGCCAGCGCGTCCAGCTGGGTGCGGCGCACGAAGTCGGCGGCCTGTTCCGGGTCGGTCAGCAGCTGGTCCATGGTCAGCTTGCCGTCGGCGCCGTGGCCGTCTTCCTTGTCGCCTTCCATGGTTTCCAGGGAACCCAGGCAGCCGAGTTCGCCTTCAACCGTCACGCCCAGCTTGTGGGCGACGTCCACCACCTTCTTGGTGACTTCGACGTTGTAGTCGTAGTCGGCAATGGTCTTGCCGTCTTCTTTCAGCGAACCGTCCATCATCACGCTGGAGAAACCGAGGTCGATGGCGCCTTGGCAGACCTTGGGCGACTGGCCGTGATCCTGGTGCATCACGACGGGGATGTGCGGATAGGATTCCACCGCGGCCTGGATCAGGTGCTTCAGGAAGCCTTCGCCCGCGTACTTGCGCGCGCCGGCCGAGGCTTGCATGATCACCGGGCTGTCGGTCTCCGCAGCGGCTTCCATGATGGCCTGGACCTGTTCCAGGTTGTTGACGTTGAAAGCCGGAATGCCGTAGCCGTTCTCGGCGGCGTGGTCGAGCAACTGGCGCATGGAGACTAGGGCCATGAGTGGTCCTCCTAAGTACTGTTTATTGAAATGGTTGAAGGCTTGCTGAATGGGGTGATTTTACGGGGGTTTCCAGGAAAGGTCTTGCAACCGCCGGTATCCGGTCCATTCAGCCGATGGCAAAGCGGCGCAAGCCGCGCGCAGGTCGTCCGGACGCATGAGGGACAAGGGGCGGCCAAAGCCGCCCCGACACGCGAAGTTTCACTTTCGGGGGCTGTTCCCCCGACTCCGTCCCTAGACAGGCTGCGGCACGGCGATGCGTCCCGCCCAGGGCTGGGCAGTTTCCAGTTGGGCCGACAAGGCCAGCACCACGGCTTCGTCGCCATAACGGCCCACCACCTGTACGCCCACCGGCAGACCCGCGTCAGTCCAGACCAGCGGCAAGCTGGCGGCCGGCTGGCCCGACGCATTGAACGCCAACGAGAACGTGCCGTAAGTGGCGACCTTGCGGCGGAAGTCCAGGAACGTGCCCTGGGCCGTGGACAATTCGCCCAACTTCAACGGCAGTTGCGTCAGCGAGGGCGACAGGATGGCGTCGTAGCCCTCCATATAGTTGTCAAGAATGCGGCCGATGGCATGGAAGCGGTTCACGCTGCCGATGTACTGCGCCGCCGGCAGCGACTTGCCGTATTCATAGCCCTGGCGCAGCACGGGTTCCAGGTCGTCGTCGGCCAAGGGCTGGCCGGTCAGGCCCAGCCGCGTGTCCACCGACAGCACGATGTTTCCGGCCAGCACATTGGCGTGGGCCCGCACGAAGGCGTCGTACTCGATGTCCGGTGGCGTGCCGTCCACGACCTCGTGGCCCAGCTCCCGGCATAGCGCCGCCGCGCGCTCGACAGCGGCAACGCAGTCGGGCGCCACCGCCACGCCATTGAAGGCGCTGCGCCACACGACGATGCGCAGTTTGCGCGGGGGGGCAGACAACAGTTCCAGAGAAGACGCCGGGGCGGCGGGCGCCGCGTAGGGCGCGCCCGGCTCCGGGGCACACACGGCGTCCAGCGCGGCCGCCGTGTCGCGCACCGAGCGCGACAACACCCCATCCGTCGCCAGGCCGCCCCAGCCTTCGCCGCGCAACGGACCCATGGGCACGCGGCCCCGCGACACCTTCAACCCATACACGCCACAAGCAGCGGCCGGGATGCGGATGGAACCCCCGCCGTCGCTGCCGTGCGCCAAGGGCACGATGCCTGCCGCCACCGCCGCCGCCGCGCCACCGCTGGAGCCGCCCGTCGAGCGCGTCGGGTCCCAGGGGTTGCGGGTGGGGCCGCCGTTACGCGCCGCCTCGGTGGTGGGCGCCATGCAGAATTCGGGCACGGTGGTGCGGGCAAACGGGATCAGGCCGGCGGCTTCAAAGCGGTCGGCCAACGTGGCGTTGCGGGCATAGCGCGTATCGTTCAATAGGCGGGAGCCCAGGCTGGACGGAAAGCGCGTGTGCGCCAGACCGGAATCCTTCAGCAGAAACGGGATCGCGCCGAACACGCCCCGGGCCTGCCAGGCGCGCGCCACGTCCAGCGATTCTTCATAGCGCTCGTAGCAGAGCGCATTCATGGCCGGCGCGCGTTCCCGCGCCAGCTTGATGGCGCAGGCCATCAGGTCTTCGGGGCTGACTTCGCGCCTTGCCAACAAGTCCGCCAGCGCCAGCCCGTCCAGCGCCTGATACTCGGTGTCACGCATACTGCTTGCTCCTTGATGGGTCTGACAGCGCTTCCAGATCGGGTTTGTTCCAGGCCTTGCCCGGCACCGATTCGATCAGGCGGCGCGTGTATTCATGTTGTGGGTGGTAGAAAATCGTGGCCGCGCGTTCCAGCTCCACCAGTTGCCCCTGCCGCATCACGGCGATGCGGTCGCAGATCTGGGCTGCGACACGCAGGTCGTGGGTGATGAACAGCACGGACAAATCGAACTGCCCGCTTACTGTCTTAAGCAGGTCCAGCACCTGCGCCTGGATGGACACGTCCAGCGCCGACACGGCTTCGTCCGCCACCAGCAGCCGGGGCTTCAAGGTCAGGGCGCGCGCGATGCCCACGCGCTGGCGCTGCCCACCGGAAAATTGGTGCGGATAGCGGTCGCCCGCGTCTCCGCCCAAGCCCACCAGTTCCAGCAATTCACGCGCATCGCGCAGCGCGGTCTTGCGGCTGATGCCGAACGCGATGGGGCCTTGCGCCACCGCCTCGATCACGCGGTGGCGCGGGTTCAGCGATGCGTAGGGGTCCTGGAACACCATCTGGATCTGGCGGCGATAGGGGCGGAAGTCGCGCGGCTTCATGCCGACGAGTTCCTGCCCTTCCATGCGCACGCTGCCGCTGTCAGGCGAGATCAGGCCGATCAGCGTGCGGCCCAAGGTGGACTTGCCCGAGCCGGACTCGCCCACCAGGCCCAGCGTTTCGCCCTGCCGGATTTCCAGCGAGATATCGCGCAGTGCGTCGACCCGGCGCCCGCCGGTGGCGAAGGTCTTGCACAGCTTGTCCACCACCATCAGCGCGGGCGCCGCACCCGCTTCTTCCTTGCCCTGGGGCTTGTGCGGCACGGCGGCGATCAACTGGCGCGTATAAGGGTGCTGCGGGCGGTTCAGAATGTCTTGGGCGGCGCCCGCCTCCACCACCGCGCCCTTGCGCATGACGACGATGCGGTCGGCAATGTCGGCCACCACGCCAAAGTCGTGGGTGATGAAGATGACGCCGATGCCCATGCGCCGCTGGATGTCCTTGATCAGCCCGAGGATCTGCGCCTGCGTCGTGACATCCAACGCGGTCGTGGGTTCATCCGCGATCAGCACGTCCGGCTCCAGGGCCAGCGCCATCGCGATCACCACGCGCTGCCGCTGCCCGCCCGACAACTGGAACGGAAAGGCGTCGATCATGGCGGCGGGATCCGGCAGCAGCACCTGTTCGAACAATTCCAGCACGCGCTGCTTGCGCGCCGAGGCGCTCAGCGTGGTGTGGCGTTCGAGCACTTCGTCCACCTGTCGGCCCACGCGCATGATGGGATTCAGCGCGGTCATGGGTTCCTGGAACACCATGCCGAACGACTTGCCGCGCAAGCCGTACCAGTCGGTGGCCGACAAGCCGACCAGGTCGCGCCCGCCGTACAGAATTTTCCCTTGCGTGATACTGAGTTGATCGTCCGGAAGCAGACCCATAATGGCGTGCGCCGTCACGGATTTTCCCGAACCCGATTCGCCGACCACGCACATGATTTCATTGCGGTTGACGGTGTACGACACGCCTTGCACGACCGTGGGTCCCCCGTGGGCAGCGGTGACGCTAAGGTCGCGGATGTCAAGCAGCACGCTGTTCTGGTCGGCACTCATTGCGTTGCCCTCCTGCGGGCCAATTTGGGATTCAGGGCATCGTTGAGCGCTTCCCCGATCAGGTTCAGCGACAACACTGTCACCAAGATTGCCACGCCAGGGAACACGCTCATCCACCACGCATCCCGCAACACGCTGCGCGACATCCCGATGATGTAACCCCACGTTATGGCATTAGGGTCGCCCAGACCCAAGAAACTGAGGGCCGATTCCAGCAGGATTGCACTTGCGATCATCAGCGAGCCCGAAACAATCACGGGCGACAAACTGTTGGGTAGGATCTGCGTCAGAATAATGCGAATGTTGGACTGCCCTGCCAGCATCGCGGCTTGCACGAATTCGCGGTTCTTCAGGCTCATGAATTCCGCCCGTACCAACCGCGCGAGCGGCGGCCACGACACCACCGCAATCGCGAAGATCACAGTCGCCATATTGGGGGTCAGAATGGCGACCAGCACCACCGCCAGGAAGAAGCTGGGAATGGTCTGGAACAGCTCGATAAAACCCACAATGGCTTGGTCCACGCGACCGCCATAAAAGCCGGCCAACGCCCCCACCGTGATGCCCACCAAGATGGACACAACGGTGGACACTGCAGCCAGTAGCAGGGTCACGCGGGACCCGTAAGCGATGCCAGTGGCAATATCGCGGCCCAAGGTATCAGTGCCCAGCAGCGCACCGTCGGACAGCGGCGGCATAAAGGGGCCGTTGACGATGTCCCACGGGCTGTCAGGAAAGATCCAACCAGCGGTAATGGCCATCAAGGTGACCAGCCCCAGCACGATCAGGCCGATGATGCCGCCCTTGTTGCGGCAGAAAGATTGTATGAACGCATTCATTTCAGTTCGATTCTGGGGTCCGCCACCGTGTAAAGAATGTCGGTGACAATGTTGACTACGACCACGATTAACGAGGCCACGAAAAACACGCCCAATAGCACGCTGTAGTCGCGCTGCACCAACGCGTCAAAGGCCAGTCGCCCGATACCAGGCCACGCGAACACCGTTTCGACCAATAGCGACCCGCCGATGAGCCCGCCCGCCTGAATACCCGCGTAGGTGATGACGGGCAGCAGCGCGTTGCGCAACACGTGCCGTACGATGACCGTGCGTTCTGACAAGCCCTTGGCGCGTGCTGTCTTGACGAAGTCAAGTTGGCTGATTTCGAGAATGGACGCGCGCGTTAGCCGGGCGTAGACGGCCATGTAAAACATGCCCAACGTCAACGCTGGCAGCAGCAAATGCTTGGCCACGTCGGCCATGCGCGCCATTCCCGTCAAGTCGGCACCGACACTTTCATAGCCGAAGGCGGGCAGCCACTCTAGATTGACCGAGAACAGCAGCACTAGCATCAGTCCCACCCAGAACAGCGGCGTGGCGTAAGCCAGCATGGACAGCGTGGTGATGACAGTGTCGCCCCATTTGCCCACCCGCAATGCGGCCTGTGTACCGAGGCTGATCCCGGCCAGCAACGCAAAGGCAAACGCCGACAACGTTAGCAACAGCGTCGCTGGCAGATGCTGCAAGATCAAGCTGGAAACAGACGCCTGTTGGCGGTAGGAATAGCCTAGATCAAACGTGGCGACGTTCTTCAGGTAATGTCCCAGTTGCACCGGGATGGGCTTGTCCAACCCGAACTCCTGACGCAGCTTTTCGATGAACTCGGCGTCCACCGCACCCGATTGCCCGGCAAGAATTTCAGCCGGATCACCCGGCGCCGCGCGAACCAGGAAGAAGTTAAAGAGCGCGATCATCAGCAGAACCAGGGCGCTCTTGACCACCCGATTCGCCAGGAATTTACTGACCGCCTTCATTCTTTGGACAGCCAAGTGTCGCTTTGCGTATCAACTACGCCAAGCGCGGTCGTCACCGCGTCATGCACGCGCTTGTTCAGCAGCGTGGAGGATTTGGTGTCGGCCAGCCACAGGACCGGCACGTCGTCTACCAGAATGCGTTGGACTTCGCTGTACAACTTCTGACGCTCTTCGTCGGTAGGGGCGGTGGCGGCGGCGTTGAAGAGTTCGTCGACCTTGGGGTTGTCGTACTGCGAGGTGTTGCTGAACATCAGCCCCTTCTTAATGTTGCTGCCCAGATAGGTGCGCGCCACGCCTATGGCCGGGTCGCCGTACTGAAACACGCCGTTGGCGGCCATATCGAAATCCCAGTTGCCCACGCGGCTGGTCCACCCGCCAACGTCGGTGCTTTCGATATTGACGGTCACGCCGATCTTGGACAGATTCTGCTTGATGTATTCCGCAGTGCGGCGTGGCGTTTCGCCGTAAGGCAGCGGTATCAGGCCGATGGTGGCGCGCACGCCCTTGGCGTCGGGCTTCAGACCCATTTCATCTAGCAACGCAATGGCTCGCTTCGGGTCGTACGGATACTTTTTGACGTTGGCGTCATAGAAACGCGTGTTGTGGTGAATGGGACCAGTGGCCACCGTACCCGACCCGAACATGATCTTGTCAACGATGAACTGACGGTTGATGCCATACATCAGCGCCTGACGGAATCGTTTGTCCGAGAAGGGATAACGGCTGCCGTCGAGCTCGAGCCAGTGCATGGTCGACCAATACTCATATCCCTTGTGGGTTTGATTAATGGTCGGCAGCTTGGCCACGCGCGCCACATCGACGGGCTCGATGTCTTGCTGCCATGCTTGCAGCACCGTGCCTTGCTCCAAAGCCACGCGACGCGAAGCCGAATCGGGAATCACGCGGTACGTGATGCCGTCCAGATAAGGCCGGCCTTCCTTCCAGTATTGCTCGTTCTTAACCAGTTCAATATATGACCCGCGTTCCCAGCGCTTGAACTTAAACGGGCCGGTACCGATCGGCGCGTTGTTGTTCGGATTCCGGCCAATTGGCGTGTCCACGTCGTACAGGTGCTTGGGCAGGATGGCGCCGCCGCCGATATCAAACGCGTACAGAAACGCCGAGTACGGCTGCTTTAATTTGAAAACGACCGTATGTGCGTCCGGTGCCGACACTTCTTGCACGTTGGCCATCAGCGTGCGTGTGCGTGGAGTGCTAGCCAGCACTTTGGTGTACGTAAACAGCACGTCGTCGGATGAGAACGGCTTACCGTCATGCCACTGCACCTTGGGCTGCAAGTGGAAGGTATAGGTCAGGCGGTCGGCGGACACGTCCCAAGACTTGGCCAGCCCAGGTTGCGGCTTCAGGTCGAAGGAATAGGTCAACAGGCTTTCGAAGATCTTGCCGGCAACCAATTGTGTACTCGCGACTTGCTGCACGGCCACGTTTAAAGTCGGCGGCTCGGGGCTCAGGATGGCAGTCAAGACGCCGCCATACTGGGGCGTTTCAGCCGCTTGCAAGACGGGAACAGACAGCGTTAACAGGCTCGCGGTGGCGAGGGTAAAGCGCGCTAAGGCGCACCGGGCGACAGGGAACGTCATGGCAGGAATTCCGTATGAAATGGAAAGCGGCGGAAGACGGCGGCGGAAGGCCCGCCACCATCAGGCTGAGGTTTGCAGCGGCTCCACGCCGCACCAGTCGTGCATAAACAGCGCCAGCGATGTCGCGACGCGCACCATGCTGTCTACCGAGACGCACTCGTTGAAGCCGTGCACGTTCTGCACCTTTGGGCCGTAGCAGGTGACCGGCACGTCCATCATCAGGCGGAAGTGGCGACCGTCGGTGGTGGCGGTCATCGCAGTGGGCTGCGGCGCTTCTCCAGCGACGCGGCGGTGGGCGTCGGCCAGCAGTTGCATGGCAGGCACGTCTAGGTCGTACTCGCAGCCGGGAGCGTGGAAGCCCTCGTAGCGGATGTCGATGCGCACGTCGCTCTCCCTCAATGCGTCTTCAACGGCGCGAATACGCTTCTCGACCAACTCCTTGGCGGCGTCAATGCTCATGTCCGGGTAGCAAGAGATCCGCATGCCCAACGTGCAGACACTAGGCACCGACGAATTCCAGTCACCGGCGTGGATTTGACCCAAATTGAAGTTGATCGGGTGCGCGTGTTCTCGATAAGCCGGATGCCGGTTTTCCGGCATGTTCCATTCGTGCTCCACCTTTTTCATTTCGTCGACAATACGCAGGCCGATTTCGACAGGGTTGACGCCCGAGGTCATGTTGGCCGCGTGCGCCGGACGACCCACGACATCCACGTACATCCAGTACACGCCTAATTGCGCGCTCATCATGCGTTCGTTCGTGGGTTCGGGAATAACTACCGCGTCGAACGCGCTAAGTTTGGCCGCAGCGATGGCGCTTTGCAGCGCAGAGACGGTGGCCAGCGTGCCGTTGCCGGTGTTTTCTTCTTCCAGCACGCCGTTAAAACCCACTGCGCCCGCAGGCTGCACGCCCAATTCCCGCAAGGCCTTGAAGGCGGCAAGCGCGCAGATGATCCCGGCCTTCATGTCGCCCGCGCCGCGGCCATACAGCCAGCCTTCCCGCACTTCGCCGCTGAATGGCTCCGGATCCCAAAGTTCTTGCGGGCCGGTCGGTACCACATCAAGGTGGCCGTTGAAGAGCACGGCGCGGCCACCGGCGCTGCGCGGCTCGTGGCGTGCCAACACGTTGTAGCGGCCACCGTCCGGGCAGCAGGCGGGGGAATACAGCGGCAGGTTCTTGAGCTCTTCGGTGCGCAGCGCTATCCGCTCGGAAACGAGGCCCAGGTCCGCCAAGGCGGATTCCAGGAATTCCGCTGCGGGCATCTCTTGACCGGGCAGGCTGCGGCATTGCACGAATCCGGCCAGCGTGTCGATCATGTATGGGCGAAGCCGGTTGACGGCTTCTGCGATACGGGCCAGATCCAGCCTGGCTGCTACGGCACTGCTCATTGCACTCTCCTTGTCCACCACGGACTAAATCGCCTCTTAAGTATCATTTATTGATACTTCGATATCTATATGTGGAATGATAGGGGCCGTACAATTGCGAGGCAAGCCGGAAGGCATGGGTGATTTCCCTAGCCTGGAAGAAAGCGAATTACTTCTACAGCGCGTATCCACGTACGGATATCGCCCGCCGAACCAACAGCAAAGACAAGAAGAAACTGGAGTACATCAACATGGCGACAACCGAGACCCGGTTCAACCAATCCCTGGCTAAAGGCTTCGGCATCTTGGAGGCGTTCTCCAATCACCCCGGCCCGCTGAGCCTGAACGAACTCGCGCAGTTATCGGGCCTCGACCGCAGCTCGACCCAGCGCATGTTGCATACGCTTGTGGCCCTTGGGTATCTGGAGCGCGGTAGTAACCAGCGCGGTTATGTGCTGGGGAAGAAGATCCTGGACCGAACGTTTGATTTCTTGCGCGGGCACCCCCTGCTGGAGCGCGCGACCCCCATCCTTGAGCAACTGCAGCAGGAATGCGGCGAGCGCGTGGATCTGAGCCTGTTTGACGACCTGACCATCGTGTATGCGCTACGTCGCCAGACCAAGCGCCAGACCTTCTACGCCACCCTGGTGGGCCGGCGCATGCCCACGTTCTCGTCCTCAGGCGGTCGCGCCATCATGTCGCATCTGCCCGATGACGAAGTCGACGACATCCTGGCACGCAGCCACTTGCGCCCGCTGACGCCTAAGACCATCACCGACCCCGACCTGATCCGGCAGCGCGTGCGCGAAGCGCGGGTGCAGGGCTACGCCATCTGCCAGGAAGAAAGCATGGTGGGCGAGATCGTGCTGGGCAGCGCGGTCGTCGACCACACCGGCCGCCCGATTGGGGCCATACATATCGCCGGCCTGCTGGCCGAATGGACGCTGGATTCCTTCTCGCAGCGCTTCAGTTCATTGGCGATTTCCGCCGCGCGGGCGCTCAGCGGCCGCCCCAACCGCAACTGAATGGGACGTCAAGGATCCGTAGGGTCCTTGACGTGCGCCCTCTTCAACCGCATCAAGGCCGACCCGCGTGCGGCACGTCCACCCGGGTCATCAGAATGCGGCCTTCGGGCTTGGCGCGGCGGTTGGCCTCGATGAAATCCGGGGCGGCGGCCATGAATAGCGTGCAGCCGTCCGGCCCGCCCAGGGCCGCCGCGAAGATGCCGAATTCGCCGGTGTCGATCTGCTCCAGGATCTGGCTGCCGCGCGCCAGCCGCACGATCCGCTTGCCGATGGCGTCAGCCACCCATAGCGCGCCTTCCGCGTCCAGCGCCCCACCGTCCGGGCCGATGGCCGACGCGGCGATCAGCACCGACAGGTCGTCGCTATCCGGCAATGGCCCGAAGTTGGCCCAGTCGCGGCGCGGGCCCAGCGCGCCCGTGGGCAGGATGTCGAATTCCGAGATCCGGTTGCCGAAGGTTTCGTTGACGATCAGCGTCTTGCCGTCCGGCGTGATGAACGAACCGTTGGGAAAGCACAGCCCTTCGGCCACTGCCTGCGCCACGCCGTCCGTGTCCACGCGCACCAGCGTCGTCGTCGCGACCGGCTCGCCGGCCATTAGGTCAAACCCGAAATTGCCCACGTAGGCCCGGCCCTGGTCATCCACCACCATGTCGTTGATGGGGCCGCCCGTAAGCGCCGACAGGTCGGCATGCACGGCCAGCGTGCCGTCGGCCTCGCGGCGCAGCACCTTGCGGTCTTTCATGGATGAGATCAGCAGGCGGCCATCGGGCAGCCAGCCCAGGCCCGAGGGCTGCTCTGGCACGCGGCAGATCTGTTCGATCTTGCCGGCCAGGTCCACGGCGATGACCTGCTCGGTGTAGAAGTCTGACGCCCACAGGCGGTCTTCGTGCCACCGCAGGCCTTCCAGATAGGTGTATCCGGACGCCAGCACGGACAGTTCGCGTTTCGGCATTGCTTGGTCTCCTTTTATGTTCCCGGTCGGGGCCGGTTCTTTATGTTCCCGGTCGGGCCGGTTTTTATTGATACGCCGTTTGGCGGCGGGCCCATTCTGGCACGCCGGAAGGTGTTACTGATACGTCCCCAGCATGACAACTGCGTGTCAGGAGTGCAGCGTTAACATCGCGCCCCAAGGGAAAACCCGCAGTTTGCTGCGGTGCCCTGGCATACCCGTCACCGGACCGCTTTCCCGCCCCGTGCCGGCGGGCGCAGCCCCATTCCCCGGGGTCTTGCAGCGGCGGGCTCCTCGTTTTCCGTTTTGATCATGAATACAAAGAAGCTGACGCGCGCCATCGGCATCGCGATGGTGTTGGGCGTCCTGGTGGGCTACCTCTGCAACAAGACCGCGCAGGACGCCACAGAGGCCGCGCACATTGCCTCGTATTTCAGTCTGGTCACGGATATTTTCCTGCGCATGATCAAGATGATCATTGCCCCGCTGGTGTTCGCCACCCTGGTGTCGGGCCTGGCCAGCATGAGCGACGCCAACGCCGTGGGCCGCATCGGCTTGCGCGCCATGGTCTGGTTCATTGCCGCTTCCGCCGTATCGCTGCTGCTGGGCCTGCTGCTGGTCAATCTATTCCAGCCGGGCGCGCACATGAATCTGGCGATACCCGACGCGGGCTTCACCTCGGGCTTGAAGACGGGCGACTTCACGCTCAAGGCCTTCATTGCGCACGTGTTCCCCAAGAGCATCGCCGAGGCCATGGCCAACAACGAGATCTTGCAGATCCTGGTGTTCTCGCTGTTCTTTGGCGCAGCGTTGTCGTTCATACGCGGCAAGGGCCACCACACGATCTACACCATGATCGACGAGCTGGCCAAGATCATGTTCCGCGTCACCGACTACGTGATGCGCTTTGCGCCGCTGGGCGTGTTCGCCGCCATGGCCGCCGCCATCACCACCGAAGGCCTGGGCGTGCTGGTCAGCTACGGCAAGTTGATTGGCGAGTTCTACCTGGGCCTGGCGCTGCTGTGGGCGATTCTGTTTGGCGTCGGTTACCTGTTCCTGGGCAAGTCCACGCGCCGCCTGGGCGGGCTGATCAAAGAGCCGACCTTGCTGGCGTTTTCCACGGCCAGCAGCGAATCGGCCTATCCGAAGACCATCGAAGCGCTGGAACGTTTTGGCGTGTCCAAGCGCATTTCGGGCTTTGTACTGCCGCTGGGGTACTCGTTCAATCTGGACGGCTCGATGATGTATCAGTCGTTCGCCGTCCTGTTCATTGCGCAGGCTTACAACATTGAGATGAGCTTTGCGCAGCAGTTGACGCTGTTGCTGGTGCTGATGGTGACCAGCAAGGGCATGGCGGGCGTGGCGCGCGCGTCGCTGGTCGTGGTGGCCGCCACCCTGCCGATGTTCCATTTGCCGGAAGCGGGCCTGCTGCTGATCATGGGCATCGACCAGTTTTTCGACATGGGCCGCACCGCGACCAATGTGGTGGGCAACAGCCTGGCCACCGCCGTCATTGCGAAACTGGAAGACGACCGCGACGATGCGGCGGCTTGATCGGGCTGTTGGATCGGGCTGCTTGATCGGGCTGCTTGATCGGGCCACGTAATCGGGCCACGTAATCGGGCCACATGATCGGGCGCTTGACCGCGCCGCAAGCGCGGGCGCAACATAGGCTTCCCGTTCTTGACCTGCGGCGCGGCGTGCCATCCGGCAGCGCCCGCCCCATGCAATGCCATGACACCCCTCCCCCTGCGCGGCATCCTGGCGGCAATCGCCCTGGTTGCCGCCGCCGACGCAAACGCCTGGACCCGCATTTCCTGCGACCTGGCCGGCACAGTCACCACGCCCGCGCTACAGATGCGGCAAAGCCGCACCGACGGCACGACGCTGTCTCAAACCACGTTTCGTATCAAGGTCAAGGCGGCCGACATTCCTGAAGGCGCGCGCGCGGACACGGATTGCACCGAATTCGTAAACCGCGAAATGGACGTGTCGCTGGAGGACACGCCGCCCGGCCAGATTCGCCAGGGCAAGCCAATCAAGCTGCGTTACCGCTACGACGAATCGTTGGGGCAAAGCCTGTCGACAAAATTCGAGCTGGTCCGCTGAAAACCCCGCCGCCGCCACGAGGGCGGATCGGCGGAGCGCGCAACCGGCTTTCAGTGCTGGGTCAGGCTTTCAGTGCTTGATCGGACTTTCAGCGCCTGGCCGGGTTTTCAACTGCTTAGTCGTTGACCGAGCACGACACCGGCGCGCCGTCTTCGAATTCGACGTCATACGTGTGGACCGGATCCCACGGCAGCGTGAACCACAGTTCGTAGCCGTCGCCGTCTTCGTCGAACAGCCACAATGCGCGCAGCACGGCTTTTTCGGCCATGGCGTCGGCGGTTTCTTCCTGCAGCAACTGGTCGTCTTCCAGACCCAGCTTTTTGTAGTGCTCGTACGAATAGTTATCCAGCAGGAACTCGGCCGCTGCCAGGATGTGATCGTCAAGATTGTCGATGATGCCCTTGACCACCTTGGAGGCGCCGCTGTCGGGCTCTTCGCCATCCGTCTGGATCATGACGTGAATGGGGGGCCGGCCATCGCCGGCAGGCACGTTTTCGGCCGCCCACAGATCGGGTTCTTCGGGGTCTTGGGTGAAATTGAATCGTGCCATTGCGCGCTCCGGAAAATTGGATGGCGAGCCGAAAAAGTATCGGCTGCGCCTCAGGCCGTTACGCCTTTCGCCATTTAACCAGATGCGCGGCGACCCGTCTGTGGCTGCCCGCGATGTTTTTGACGCTACACCCGTTCCAGTGCCAAATGCGGCAGTGCGGGAAGCTCGGTTCGGATACTGTCGCCCGGGCTGACCGCCCCGCCCTCGATCACAATCCCCATCACGCCGGCGCGCCGTTGCAGGCTGCCGTCGGGGTTGCGGCCCAGCACGGCGGCCATCAGACCTTTCTGATATTGGTCCAGTTGCACGCACGGATTGCGCAAGCCGGTGATTTCGATGATTGCGTCTTCGCCGATACGCAGTCGCGCCCCGCGCGGCAACGCCAACAGGTCAATACCGCGCGTGGTGATGTTTTCGCCCATCGTGCCTTCGGCCACATTGAAGCCGGCCAGTTGCAGCTCGTCGTGCAATTCCGCCTGAATCAGATGCACCTGGCGCAGGTTGGGCTGCGTGGGGTCGGCCCGCACGCGCGAGCGATGCTTGACGGTCACCCCCTGATGCGCGTCGCCTTCGACGCCCAGCCCCTTGACCAGCAGGATGGTCGGCACGACCGGCTTGCTGAACGCATGCGTTGCGCTTAGCGCCACGGCAATCACGATCGGATTCATCGCGGTACTCCGGAAAAACAGGGTGTCATGCCGCCTCGCGTTGCGCTTCGGGCGACGCCGCCGCGTGCGTGCGCGTCGGCAGATAGTGCGTGGAGAATACCAGCCGGCCGGCCGACCAGGTGTGACTGATCAGTGGCAGCGCGCCAACTTGTGCCACTGCCACCAGATCCGCCCGCTGGCCCACCGCGATCCGGCCCCGATCGGCCAGCCCGCAGGCGTCGGCCGGGTTTGCCGTGACCAGCGCGATGGCTTGCGGCCAGCTCAGGTCGGTTTGCGCCGCCACGGCGAATGCGGCGGCGATCAGCGTGGACGGTTGGTAGTCCGAACACAGGCAGCTGGCCACGCCCGCGCGGATGGCGTCGATGGCGCGCATCGACCCGCTCTGGCTTTGCCCGCGCAACACGTTGGGCGCCCCAAGAATGGTGGGCAGGCCGCAGGAAACCGCCGCGCGCGCCGTGTCCAGCGTGATGGGGAATTCGCTCATCGACACGCCCAGGTTGCGCATCGTGGCGATGCGCTGCACGGAATCATCGTCGTGGCTGGCGGTGGCGATGCCGAGCGCATGCGCGTGCGCCAGCAGTGCCTGCACGCGCGTCACCGCCCCGTCCTTGGCGCGTGTCTTGGCGTGGGCCGCCTCTTCGGCCTGCTCGCGGCTCATGGCGTGGTTGCCCATCATGTATTGCAGATAGGATTCCAGCGTCTTGAACTGCCCCTGCCCCGGCGAATGGTCCATCACCGACAACAGGTCCACCGCGCCTTCGTCCATCAATGCGCGCAATACGTCCACTGAGGTTGGGTCGGTGACTTCGTAGCGGCAATGCACGCGGTTGTCCACCAGGCTGTGCGGGCGGAACGCATGCACCGCGCGCACCACCTGCGCCGCCGTCTGGTTGTTGCGCACGCCCCATTCATTGTTGGCGAAAGACAGCGCATGAAAAGGCGTGGTGATGCCCGCGGCGGCGTTGCGACGGTCGACCTGCGCCACCGCGAAATCGAACGGAAACAGCACGCGCGAGCGAGGCTCCGCTTCCTTTTCGATGGCGTCGCAATGCAGGTCGATCAAGCCGGGCATCAAGGTCTGGCCTTGCAGGTCCACCACGCGGTCCGCCCGCGCGCCGTCCGGCTCGATGGCCACGATGCGGCCGTCATCGATCAGCACCGCGCTGTTCTCCAGCACGCGGTCGGGCATGATCACGCGGGCATGGGTCAGGTATGAGCTTGGCATGAGGGCTCCAGGGCAAGCGTGGCGGGCGGCGCGGGGCGCAGCGCCAGGGTTTGGGTGGCAACGGCGTCGCGCACTTCGGCGTCGTGAAAGATGCCCAGCAGGCAGCGGCCCGCCGCCAGTGCTTCGTGGATCAGCGCGATCACCACGCGGCGGTTGTCGGCATCCAACGACGCCGTGGGTTCGTCCAGCAACAGAATCGGATGGCGCGCAATAAAGCCGCGCGCGATGTTGACGCGCTGCTGCTCGCCGCCGGAAAACGTGGCGGGCGCCAGGCCCCACAAACGCGGCGGCACATTCAAGCGTTGCAGCAAGGCGCCGGCCTGCTCGCGCGCATCGGCGGCGTCCACGCCCGCCACGCGCAGCGGCTCGGCCACCACGTCCAGCGCGGACACCCGGGGAATGACGCGCAGGAACTGGCTGACGTAGCCGATGACGTCGCGGCGCAGCGCCAGGATGCGCTGTTCGGGCGCGCCCACCAGCTCGACCCATTCATCATGGGCGCGCACGCGGATGCTGCCTTCGGTAGCCAGGTAGTTGCCATACAGGCAACGCAGCAAGGTGCTTTTTCCGGTGCCCGACGGGCCGGCCAGCACCAGGCAATCGCCGGCGGCGGCGGTCATGTCCACGGCATCCAGCACGGGCAGATGCATGCCGCCCTGGTTGTGCAGCGTGAACCGTTTCACCAGCCCCCGCACTTCGATCATGGGTAAGGATGCATGCATGGTCAGCTCTGCAAAATGGAAGACACCAGCAACTGGGTGTAGGGGTGTTGAGGGTCGTCAAGAATCTGGTCGGTCAGCCCGCTTTCAACCACAACGCCGCCGCGCATCACCAGCGTGCGATGCGCCAGCAGCCGCGCCACCGCCAGGTCATGCGTGACGACGATGGCGGCCAGGCCCAGGTCCGTGACCAGTTGGCGCAGCAGGTCCAGCAGCCGCGCCTGCACGGACACGTCCAGCGATGCCGTGGGTTCGTCCATGAACACCAGGCGCGGGTGCGTTACCAGGTTGCGGGCGATTTGCAGACGCTGCTGCATGCCGCCGGAAAACGACACCGGCGTATCGTCCAGCCGGCCCACGTCGATCTCCATCTTTTGCAGCCAGTTGCCCGCCACGGCGCGCAGGTCGCCGTAGTGCCGGTCGCCCACCGCCATCAGCCGCTCGGCGATATTGGCGCCCGCACTGACCTGCATGCGCAGCCCGTCGCGGGCGTTCTGCCGCACGAAGCCCCAATCGGTGCGCGACAACAATCGCAGCCGCGCGCCTTGCAGGCCGGCCAGGTCGATGAAGCCCTGGTCACGCGTGTCGTACCAGACGCTGCCTGCATCGGGCGCGGTCTGGTGCGACACGGCCGACAGCAAGGTGCTTTTGCCCGAGCCCGATTCCCCCACGATGCACAGCACTTCGCCCGGATACAGGTCAAAGCTGACGTCGCGGCAGCCGTGCACGCCGTCCCACGTGCGGGTCAGCTTGCGCACGGAAAGCAGTGGATGCGCGTTCATGCGGCGGCCTCGTTGTCGCGTTGCTGCGTTTGGCGGTGATTGCAGTATTCGGTGTCCGAACACACAAAGCGGCGTGTGCCGGCGTCGTCCAGGATGATCTCGTCCAGATAGCTGTCCCGCGAGCCGCACAGGTCGCAGCATTCGGCCCAGGTTTCCACGGTGAACGGGTGATCGTCGAAGTCCAGGCTCTTGACCGAGGTGTAGGGCGGCACGGCGTAGACGCGCTTTTCGCGGCCGGCGCCGAACAGCATCAGCGCGGGGCTGCCGTCCAGCTTGGGGTTGTCGAACTTCGGGATGGGTGACGGCCGCATCATGTAGCGGTCGTTCACGATGACGGGGTAATCGTAGGTGGTGGCAATGTGGCCATGTTGCGCGATGTCTTCGTACAGCTTCACGTGCATGCCGCCGTACTCGGCCAGCGCGTGCATGGTGCGCGTTTCGGTTTCGCTGGGTTCCAACCAGCGCAGGGGCTCGGGGATGGGCACCTGGAACACCATGACTTGCCCTTCGCGCAGCGGGGTTTCCGGGATGCGGTGGCGGCTTTGCACAATAGTCGCCGCGGGCGTGGACGTGGTGGTGGCCACGCCCGTGACGCGGCCGAAGAAGCGGCGGATGTTGATGGCGTTGGTCGTGTCGTCCGACCCCTGGTCGATGACCTTGAGCACGTCATCCGTGCCGATGATGGCCGCCGTTACCTGGATGCCGCCCGTGCCCCAGCCATACGGCAGCGGCATTTCGCGGCTGCCGAACGGCACCTGGTAGCCGGGGATGGCCACGGCCTTGAGCAAGGCGCGGCGCAACATGCGCTTGGTGGATTCGTCCAGGTAGGCAAAGTTGTAGTGCTCGTCGCGCGGGACCGTGGCGGCCGAGGCGGTGGCCGGATCGTTGGCTATGGCGCGGACCGTGGCGTTGGCCATCGCGTCCGCCTTGTTGTTCAGCGTTGCATTCGTGTTCGGGGTCATTGCGAAACAGCCTCGTCCATCAGGTCGCGGGAAGCGGGTTGCGGCGCGTGCCGGTCGGCGCGCAGCCGGCGCAGCAGTTCCAGGTTGGCCTGGAAGTCCACGTAGTGCGGCAGCTTCAAGTGCTGCACAAAACCGGACGCCTCGACGTTGTCGCTGTGATACAGCACGAATTCGTGATCGTTGGCGGGCGAGTCGGCGCGCTCGCCCAGCTCTTGCGCCTTTAGCGCACGGTCCACCAGCGCCATCGACATGGCCCGGCGTTCGCCGTAGCCGAACGTCAGGCCGTAGCCGCGCGTGAACTTCGGGCCGTCTTCGCCGTTGCCGGCGAACTGGCTGACCATCTGGCATTCGGTGATTTCGATTTCGCCCACCGTGACGGCAAAGCCCAGCTCTTCCACCATCATGTCGACTTCCAGCGTGCCGTAGCGGATCTCGGCGGCGAAGGGATGGGTGTTGCCATAGCCGCGCTGCGTGGAATAGCCCATGGACAACAGAAAGCCCTCGTCGGCGCGTGCCAGGTTTTGCAAGCGTGCCGGGCGCGATGCCGGAAATTCCATCGGCTGGCGCGTCAGGTCGAAAGGCTCGGGGTCGCCCTCGGGCACGGGTTCGGCGTCGATCAGGTCATCGTGCGCCAGCAGGTCCGTCACGCGCGGCATGTCGCTGTCCAGGGCGTCAGCGCCCGGGGGCAGCGCGTCGGCCTCGCGCTGGGCCGCCAGCGTGAAGTCCAGCAGGCGCTGCGTGTAGTCGTAGGTGGGGCCCAGGATCTGGCCGCCGGGCACGTCCTTGAACGTGGACGAAATGCGGCGTTGCAGGCGCATGGCGCCGGTGTCGATCGGCTGCGTATAGCCCAGCCGCGACAGCGTTGTGCGATAGGCTCGCAGCAGGAACACGGCTTCGATCTGGTCGCCGGCGGCTTGCTTTAGCGCCAGCGCGGCAAGTTGCGGATCGTAGAGCGAGCCCTCGGCCATCACGCGTGACACGGCCAGCGGCATCTGTTCGCGGATCTGGTCCAGGCTTAGCTCGGGCACCTCGCGGTTGCCGCGGCGGTAGTCGTCCAGCATGCGATAGGAATTCAGGATGGCGCGCTCGCCCCCTTTGACGGCGACGTACATGTCAGTTCTCCACGCGCGTGGTGCGCGGCAATCCACAGATCCGCTCGCCTTGCGTCAGGAACACGTCGACGCCCAGCGGGAAACGTTGGTGGTTCAGGCGCCATTCGCGCCAAAAGCCGTCGGGCAAGCCCGCTACCGACAGCGTGTGACGGGTCTGGATGCCGGGGCCGCCGAGGCTGACGGTGTCATGCGCGGCGTTCATGACGCCGTCGTCGGCCAGCGCGCCGACGTCGATCAGCAAAGTGGTGGACAGGTCGGGATACGCCGGGTCGCCCGCGTGGCAGGCCGACAGCGCGGGCGCGGCGTGGCCGGACGGCACGGCGGCAAAGCGGGCCAGCGACGGCGACGGCACGAAGGGGCATCCGCAGTGAAAGCGCAGGAACGTCACGACGTTCTCGTTCACGCCGGGGGGCAACCACAGCGGGGTGTCACCGTCCGCCAGCGTCAGCAACAACGCCGTCATCGCCATCGAAAGCCCGGCGGGCACGCCGGTGCGCGCGGTGATCCGCTGGATGCGACCGGGATGCGCCAACGCGCGCAGCGCGGCGCGGAAGGTGGTTTGCGCATCGTTGACGGGGTCGGCAAACCCGGGCAACAAGCCGCGCCGCGCGGCGGGCGCGGCGGGCGCGACGTCGGTGCGGATCGGCATCGCCTGGGCTTGCAGGTCCTGTGCTTGCGCGCTGTGTGCTTGCAGGCTTTGTGCCTGCATGGTCTGTGTCGGCATGTCAGTCCTCGCCCCGCACCATCGTGAAGAATTCGACCTTGGTTTGCGCGGCCACGCGGGCCTGGGCATCGACCTTGTCGGCATGCGCCCGCGCCAGCGGCTGGATCACTTGTGCATCCACCGTGTCGTGCCATTCGGGCAGTTGCAGCAGCGCGTCGGCCACGGCGGCCTGTTCGGCGTGCCGGGCGCTGCGCCCCTGCACATAGGCCATGCCCACCACGCCGTCGGCCAGCGTGACGGCGCAACGTGTCACCGTCATTTCGCCAAGGTTGAAGCGCGCCCCGGTGCCGCCGCTACGCGCCCGCACCATCGCCATGCCGGTCTGCGCGGGCCGCAGCATCTGGTGGGCGGGTACGCCGCCCAGCCCGCTGAAAGCGCCTTCCAGCGCGGCCGGGTCGGCCAACGACAGCACGCGCATCCAGGCGGCACGCCTGGCGTTCGCCGCGGTCTGCCCTGCTTGTGAGTGATCCATTATTTCCTCTACACGTCTAGACGACTGGATGAAGTATGATCGCTGAGAAATTGAAGTTCAACAGTCTGGCGTGAATTTTTGATGACAGTTGCGGCGGCGATGCATCGGCTGCACATCGCCTACCCGGCCGCCGCCGCATGGTGCACAATCACAGCCATTCTTCATGAAGCTGATGTGACAGCAAGAGCGCACCCTATGGTCGAACGAGGTTCCGGCATCGCCGTCTGGCGGCAAATTGGCGAGTCCCTGGCGGACGACATCCGCAACAAGCTCTATATGGCGGGCGAACAGCTGCCGTCCGAGCCCGAACTGGCCGCCAAGTTTTCGGTCAACCGGCACACCATCCGCCGCGCCATGGGCGAGCTTGAGCAAAGCGGGCTGGTGCGCATCGAACAGGGCCGCGGCACGTTCGTGCAAGAACACGCCATTGATTACGCCATCGGCAAGCGCACGCGCTTTTCCGAAAACCTGCGTAGCCAGGGCGTGCTGGGCCACCAGGAGGCGCTGGGCAGCCAGACGCTGCGCGCCGCCGATATCGCCAAGCACCTGGGCCTGGCTCGCACTGCGCCGTTGTTGCGCGTGCAGATTGTTGGCAAGGCCGAAAACCGAACCATCAGTACCTCTGAACACTACTTCGACGAAAAGCGCTTTCCCGATTTTGCCGACCGGCTGACCGCGCTGCGCTCGGTGTCGAAGGTGTATGGCCACTACGGCATTGGCGACTACACGCGCAAGTGGTCGCGCATTACCGCCACACTGCCCACGCCCGAAATCGCGCGCTTGCTGGGTCAGCCCAAAACGCGGCCCATCCTGCAAGTGGAAGCCTTGAACGTGGACCAGGAGGGCGCGCCGTTGCAATACAGCATCACCCGCTTTGTCGGCGACCTGGTGCAGCTGATGGTGGCGGACGACAGCTGATCGGCCGGCTCGCCGTGCCGCGCACCGACGCTGAAAATGCAATATCAATCATCTAGACATCTGGCTGTCATGCTAGACCGATAACTTGGCGCAATGAACTCACACGCCCCCTCGCCCCTGGCCGGTGTCACAGGCCAACGCATCCTGACGCCGCGCGGCGTTGAACAGGCCAGCCTGCGCTTTCAAGGCGGACTGATCGACGACGGCGCAAGCGCCCCCGCGCGCGGCGCGCCGTGGTTCGACGCCGGCAGCCTGCTGGTGCTGCCCGGCATCGTGGACTTGCACGGCGACGCGTTTGAACGCGCCATCATGCCGCGCCCCAGTGTCACCTTTCCGTATGACAGCGCGTTGTTCGATGTCGACCGCCAGTTGTTGGCCAACGGCATCACCACCGAATTCCATGGCGTGACCCTGTCCTGGGAAGGCGGCCTGCGCGGCGAAGCCTATGCCGAACGCATGTTCGACGCGCTGGAGCGCATGAAGCCGATGATGGGCGCACGGCATTATGTGCACCTGCGTTTTGAAACCCACCACATCGGCGGCGTGGACCTGGCGCAGCAGTGGATCCGCGATGGCCGGGTGCGCTTTCTGGCGTTGAACGATCACCTGCCCAGCATGGCGCGCCGTCTTGGCGATGAACGCAAGCTGATGCAGTACGCAGACCGCGCGCAGTGCGATCTGGACACCTTCCAGCAACGCATCCGCGCCGCGATGTCGGCGGCGGATTCCGTGGCGGACGCCATGCGTGACCTGGCGCTGTGCGCGCAGGCCGCGGGCCTGAAGGTGGCCTCGCACGACGACCCCGACGCCGCCACGCGCCGCTACTACCACCAGCTGGGTTGCGGCGTAGCCGAATTTCCGCTGACCCGCGAAGCCGCCTGCGTCGCCCGCGACCTGGGCAACGCCGTGGTCTTCGGCGCGCCCAACGTCGTGCGCGGCGGCAGCCATACGGGCGCGCCGGGCGCCACGCAGATGATCCAGGCCGGGCTGTGCGACGTCCTGACGTCCGACTACTACTACCCCGCGCCGCTGGCCGCCGTGATGCGGCTGGTGCAGGACGGCGTGTTGCCGCTGGCGCGGGCCTGGAACCTGGTGTCGATGAACCCCGCGCGCGCCGCCGGCCTGAAAGACCGGGGCGCCTTGGCGCCGGGCCTGATCGCCGACGCCATCGTGGTGGACGACCATCTGCCGGGACTGCCGCGCGTGGTGGCCGCCATAGTCGGCGGCGAACTGCGCTATGCCACGCGGGTCTTCGGCGACGATCACAGCCAACGCATGGCGGCCTGACCATGGCGCTTGCGCATCGCTACGCCCTGTACCTGTCGCCCGCCAAACCCTGGCGCGATGTTGGCAGCCGCTGGCTGGGACGCTGCGCCGACACGGGCGCGGCGCTGCCGCCCCTGCCGGGCATGCCATCCGCCGCGCGCGACTGGACTACCGCGCCACGCCATTACGGCCTGCATGCCACGCTGAAGCCGCCCTTTCGCCTGGCATCGGGCGCGACCCCGCAGGCGCTGGACGACGCGGCTCGCACGCTTGCGCGCGGCTTTGCGCCTTTTAGCGTCATGTTGGAATGCGCCACGCTGCGCGGCTTCCTGGCCTGGCGCATCGCGCAGGCGGATGCCGATGGCCACAGCCACATCCAGGCCTTGGCGGACGCGGCCGTGCGCGATCTTGACGCCCTGCGTGCGCCCCCCACCGCCGACGAACTGGCAAGGCGCCAGGCCACTGCGTTGACGCCCGCGCAGCAAGCCATGTTGGCGCGCTGGGGCTACCCCTATGTCTTCGATACGTACACGTTCCACATCACCCTGACCGGCAAGTTGGAAGGCGACGCGCTGGCCGCGGCGCAACACAGCGTGGCCGCCTTTGCCGAGCCGTTGCGCGGGCAGGCCATGCCCGTGTCTGGCGTCAGCCTGTTCGTGCAGCCGGAGCCGGGTGCGGATTTCGTCGCCGCGCGCCACTACCATTTCGACGGCGCGCAAACAGACGCCATCGGCGTGCAGGCCTTGCAAGGCGCCCCCGCGCCATGACCGGGCCCGCACCGGTTCCGCCGCCGGCTTGCGGCGCGCGGCTGATCTACTTGATGGGCGCATCGGGCAGCGGCAAGGACACGCTGCTGCGTCGTGTGCGCGCCCAATTGCACGCGCATGAACCCGTGCTGGTGGCGCACCGCTACATCACGCGCGACAGCGGCGCCACGGAAGACGCGCTGTCTTTGACGCCTGACGAATTCGACAGCCGCGCGGCCTTGGGTTGCTTTGCGATGCGTTGGGCCAGCCACGGGCTGCAATACGGCATCGGCATCGAAATCGACACCTGGCTGGCGTGTGGCGCGGTGGTGATCGTGAACGGTTCGCGCGCGCACCTGCCCATCGCGCACGCGCGCTATCCCGCGTTGACGGCGGTAGCGCTGACCGTTGCCCCGGCGCTGCTTGCGCAGCGGCTGGCGGGCCGGGGCCGTGAAAGCGGCGAGCAGATCGCACAACGGCTGGCACGCGCGTCGCAGGACTACGCGGTGCCGGCGCAGTGCGTGATACGGCGCGTCAGCAACGATGCCGACCCCGATGTGGCGGCCGCCGAGTTGCTGGACATCGTGCGGCGAACAATCGCCGTTTAGGCCGGAGCCGGGGCCGCCCCCGTACCAATGGACGCCCCCGCGTCGCCGCACAGGTCCAGCAGGATCTCCGAAAACCGTTCCTCGGCCGCCAGCACCTGATCGCGTTTGCGTCGGATCAGGTTGATGGGCGGCAGTTCCCACCCGAAGTCCCAGGGCGGCATGCCCAGCTTTCCGCGCTGGCAAAGCTCGCGCGCGATGTCTTCCGGCACCACGGATATCAGCGTTTCGTTCATCGTCAACATGCCTTCGATGACATCCGTGGAATAGGCTTCCAGCACGGGGGACGGCGGCCGCAATCCCGCGCGGATGAAGTGTTCAACGATCAATTGCCGCGTGGGGGTGTTGGCGGCGGGCAGCACCCAATCCATGGCGGCGACAGCGGCCCAATCCGGCTTGCGCCGCGCCAGCCGTTGCGCCAGCCTGCTGTGGGCGATCAGGCGCGGCCGCTGGCGGTACAGGACCTTGTGCATCAGGTCATCCAGCGCCACGGTGGACGTGGCCCGGCTGATGATGCAATCCAGCTCGTGGCGGCGCAGCATGGGCACCAGGTGGTCCGTGGTCGCGCGATGCAGGGTCAACGTGACGCCATAACGCTGATGCAGGCGGCTGATGGCGGCGGTCAGCAAGGCGCTGGACACGTAGGGCACCACGCCCACGTTCAGGTGCGCGGAATGGCCGGCATGCAGCGCCTGGACTTCGCGCGCCCATAGGTCCAGGTCGCTTTGCAGGTGGCGCGCGCGCACCAGCGCCAGGTTGCCCAGCGGCGTGGGCAACAGGCCACGACCGCTGCGCAGGAACAGCGGCCCGCCGAAAATATCTTCAAGTTCGGCCAGCGCCTTGGTGACGGCGGGCTGGCTGATGCCGGTAGCCGCCGCCACACGAGTCAGGGACCCATGCCGGGCAATGTTGGCCAGCAGGGCCAGATGACGGTGCTTCAGGCGATTGGACAGTCGGGTGGGGTCCCAGCTCATGCGGTACTCGGTGGCGTTCTATAACCGGACGGTTATTGAATCATGCCCATAAAGATGATTCCAGTTATTTCACGACCCTATACTGCGGTCGTTCCCCGCCTGTCACCGAGCCGCCCCATGAGCGCATCCTTTACCACCCGTCCTGAAATTCGCGGCACCTTTGGTGTTGTGTCGTCCACACATTGGCTGGCGTCGCAGGTAGCCATGGGCGTGCTGGAACGCGGCGGCAACGCCTACGACGCGGCCGTGGCCGGCGGCTTCACGCTGCAAATCGTCGAGCCCCACCTGAATGGCCCGGGCGGCGAAGTGCCCATCCTGCTCTGGAACGAAAACGAAAAGCGCATGCGCGCGCTGTGCGGCCAGGGGCCCGCGCCCGCGCTGGCCACGCCGGCCGCGTTCCGCGCGCTGGGCGTGGAGATGGTGCCCGGCATCGGGCTGCTGCCGGCCACCGTGCCTGGCGCGTTCGGCGCCTGGCTGACGTTGCTGCGCGACTACGGCACGTGGGAATTGGCCGACGTCTTGCGCCCCGCCGTCGATTACGCCCGCAACGGCTTCCCGCTGGTGCCGCGCGTGTCGCAGGCCGTGCTGGCCGTGCAGGCGCTGTTTCGTGATGAATGGACCACCTCGCGCGACGTCTGGATGCCCGACGGCCGCGTACCCGCGCCCGATTCGCTGTTCTGCACGCCCGCCATCGCCGATACGTACACGCGCATCCTGGACGAGGCGCACGCCGCCAGCACCGACCGGCGCGGGCGCATCGACGCCGCGCTGGACTGCTGGTATCGCGGCTTTGTGGCCGATGCCATCGACGCCTACTACACCAATGAGCCGGTGCGCGACACCACGGGGCAGCGCAACCGTGGCCTGCTGCGCAAGTCCGACATGGCCGATTGGCGCGCCACCTACGACGAACCTGTTACCACCCAGTACGGCCGCTACACCGTGGCCAAGTGCGGCGTGTGGTCGCAAGGGCCGGTGCATTTGCAGCAGCTGGCAATGCTGCGGCATCTGGGCATGGACGGGCTGGACCCGACCTCGCCGCAATTCGTGCACCGCATTGCCGAAGCCGCCAAGCTGGCCTTCGCGGACCGCGCCGCCTGGTATGGCGACCCCGACTTCACCCCGGTGCCGCTGGCCGCGCTGTTAAGCGACGCCTATGCCCGCGAACGCGCGGCATTGATCGGCGCCAACGCGTCGCCGGATTTCCGCCCCGGCAGCCCGGCCGGCCTGGCGCCCCGCCTGCCGGACCTGGACGCCGCGGCCCGCACGCTGGCCGCCTCGGACACCCGCTTTGGCGTGGGCGAACCCACGTTCGCGGCCTTGCCGCCCGTGGCCGAATGGGCCGCGCGCGAGATATTCGTGGGCGACACCTGCCAAATCGACGTGATTGACCGCGACGGCAACATGGTGGCCGCCACGCCGTCGGGCGGTTGGCTGTCGTCCAGCCCGGTCGTGCCGGGCCTGGGCTTTCCGCTGACGACCCGTTTGCAGATGACCTGGCTGGACGATGGCGTGCCCGGCCAGCTGCAACCGGGCAAGCGCCCTTGCACGACGCTGTCGCCAGGCCTGGTGCTGCGCGACGGGCAACCTTATATGGCGTTCGGCACGCCGGGCGGCGACCAGCAGGACCAATGGACGGTGGCGTTCTTCTTGCGTCACGCCATGGGTATGAATTTGCAGGAAGCCATCGACGCGCCGTCCTGGCACATCGATCACTTCCCGGGATCGTTCTGGCCACGCACGCAAACGCTGAACCGCCTGACGGTGGAATCGCGTCTGCCCGAGGCCACCATCGACGCGCTGCGCGCGGCGGGCCACGACGTCAAGGTCGGCCCCGCCTGGTCCGAAGGGCGCATCAGCGCGTGCACGCGTGAACCGGGCATGGGCGGCGGCTTGCTGCTGCGCGCGGGGGCCAACCCGCGCGGCATGCAGGGGTACGCCGTTGGCCGGTGACAACAGGCGGCATTGAACACGCATACGCAAACCACAAACCGCAAACCGCAAACCGCAAACCGCATTCACGAATCACATCCACTTTTTCAAACAGCCGGCGTCCAGACCGGCACTTACACAGGGGTAATCACCATGAAACTGTCTTTCCAACGACTGATGCGCGTGTGTGCGCTAGGCCTGGCCCTGGCCACGCCCGCCTTGTCCCAGGCCGCCTGGCCTGAAAAGCCGATCACGCTGATCGTGCCGTGGGCCGCGGGCGGGTCCACCGACATTCTGGCCCGCGTGCTGTCCGAAGGGCTGACGCAATCGCTGGGCCAACCGGTCATCGTGGAGAACCGGTCGGGCGCGTCCGGCAACATCGGCACCACCTTCGTGGCGCGCGCCAAGCCGGACGGCTACACGCTGCTGGTGGGCTCGATGAGCACGCACACGATGAACCAGGCGCTGTATTCCAACATGCCGTTCGATGGCGTCAAGGACTTCACGCCCATCGCCGAACTGGCGCTGGTGACGAACACGATGGTGGTGCACCCCTCGGTGCCCGTCAGCAACGTGAAGGAATTCATCGCCTACGTGAAAGACCGCCCGGATGCGGTGGCCTATGCCTCGGCCGGCCAAGGGTCGACCAACCACCTGAGCGCCGCGCTGTTCGAGAAAGCCGCCGGCGTGAAGATGATGCACATCCCCTATCGTGGCGGCGCGCCCGCGGTGCTGGACACCGTGGCCGGTCGTACGCAGGTGCTGTTCAGCGCCGGCACGCAAACCCTGCCGCACGTGCAGTCGGGCAAGCTGAAGCTGTTGGCCGTGACCGAAGAAAACCGTTCGCCGCTGTTGCCCGAGGTACCGACCGTGGCCGAAACGCTGCCGGGCTATGAGCTGTCGGTGTGGTACGGCGCGTTCGGCCCGGCCGGCATGCCGCCGGAGCTGACCGCGCGCCTGAACCGCGAGATCAACCTGATCCTCAAGCGCCCCGACGTGATCAAGAAGATGGGCGACATGGGCGTGCTGCTGACGGAAACGACGCCCGAGCAGTTCGGCCAGATCCTGGCGCGCGATGCCGACAAGTACGGCAAGCTGATCAAGGAACTGGGGATCACGGCGGAATGAACGCCACGCCGACTTCCGTGACGCCGGCGGCAGCCGGCGTGTCGGCCATTGCACAAGCCTACGCCGCCGCGGACGCGACGGCGGCCTTGCAGGCCATTGACGCCTACGCCCATGGCCGGCTTGAACATGCCTTGTGCACCGTCAACCGCTTTGACGCCGACACCATGCGCGTGGTGCGCTTGTACAGCTCGAACCCCGACGCCTATCCGCCGGGCGGCAGCAAGGACAAGCGCGGCACGCCGTGGGGCCAGCACGTGCTGCTGGACCAGCGCGTGTTCGTGGGCGAAGGCGAAGCCGCCATCCGCGAATTCTTCAACGACCACGACGCCATCCGCGAACTGGGCCTGCAATCGGTCATCAACGTGCCGGTGTCGTATGACGGGGTTTGTCTGGGCACCGTCAACTTCCTGATGCCGCGCCCCAAGGTGTCGGACGCGGATATCGACCACGCTAGGCTGGCGGGCCTGTTGGCCCTGCCCGCCCTGCTGGCGCTGCGCCGCGCCGACTAGATCAGCGCGCGCCGGATGCGCGAGGACAACATGTCGATGGCCACCACGAAGGCCACGATGATGATCATCACCGCGCAGGTTTCGGCGTAGCGGAAGCTGCGGATGATTTCCCACAGCACCGTGCCGATGCCGCCCGCGCCCACGATGCCGACCACCGAGGCCGAGCGCACGTTGGATTCAAAGCGGTACAGCGAATACGAGATCCACAGCGGCAACACTTGCGGGATCACGCCGTACACGATTTCTTCCAACGCGTTGGCCCCGGTGGCGCGCACGCCTTCGACCGGACGCGGATCGATGGCTTCAACGGCTTCCGAGAACAGCTTGGCCAGCACGCCGGTGGTGTGCACCCACAAGGCCAGCACGCCCGCGAACGGACCCAGGCCCACGGCCACGATGAACAGCATCGCGAACACCATTTCATTGATGGCGCGGCACGCGTCCATCAGGCGTCGCATGGGCTGGTAGACCCACGCCGGCACCATGTTCGACGAACACAGCAGACCCAGCGGCACGGCCACCACGATGGCCAGGAACGTGCCCCACACCGCGATCTGCACGGTGACGATCATCTCGTCCAGGTACATGCGCCAGTCGCGGAAATTCGGCGGGAAGAAGTCGGCGGCAAACTGCGCCATGTTGCCCGAGTCGCGCAACAGATCCATCGGCCGCATGTCCGCGCCGCCCCATGACATCACCAGCAGTGCAAGAACAAAGGCCCAGACCAGCAAGACCGGCAGCGAAGAACGCGGCGCGGTGGGCAGGCGAGGGGAATGGGTGGCTAGGCTCATGGCGGTCCGATGGATGGCGATCAGGAAAGTTATTGCTTGGCGACGGCGGGTTGGCCCAGCGCGGCCAGCTTGCCGTCCAGGTCGGCCAACTGCTTTTGCTTTTCGGCCTGGCCCAGCGTGCTGTCGCCTTCTACCTTGGCCTTTTCACGGGCCAATTCGATCTGGCGGATGGGCACGAGCTGCTGGTTATCCGACGCGCGGAAGCCCTGGTACGTCAGCGCCTTCAGGTTGGCCAATTCGCGCTGGGCGTCCTTGCCCTTGCCGTAGTTGACGAAGAAGTCGCGGATGCGGCCCTTCAAGTCGGCCGGCAGGTCCGATCGCATGACCAGCGGATCAGCCGGAATCAACGGCGACTTCCACAGCACGCGCACGCTGTCGTTGGCGTCCTTGCCCGTATTCAGGCGATAGCGCTCCAGCGCTTCCGTGTTGTTGACGGCAACATCCACCTGCTTGTTGATGACCGACAGCAGATTGGTTTCGTGGTTGCTGGCGCGCACCGTCTTGAAGAACGTCTTGGGTTCGATCTTGTTGGCGGCCCACAGGTAGTACCCGGGCACGGCGGTGCCGGACGTGGAGTTGGGGTCGCCCGCGCCGTAGCTCAGCTTGCCGCCGTTTTTCAGCACGTCGTCCAGCGTCTTCAGGTTGCTGTCCTTGTTGACGATCAGCAGCGACCAATAGCCGGGGTTGCCGTCCTTGTCGATCACCGACGCGAACACTTCGCCCTTGGCGCGGTCCACGGCTTCAATCGCCGACTTGTTGCCGAACCAGCCCATCTGCACCTTGTTAAAGCGCATGCCTTCGATGATGCCCGCGTAGTCCGAGGCGAAGAAGGGTTTGACCGGCACGCCGATGGCGCGGCTCAGGTCGTCGATGACGGGCTGCCAGACCGACTTCAGGTTGGTCGACGATTCGGTCGAGATGATGCCGAAGTTCAACGTCTTGGCGTCTTGCGCGACGGCCTGGGTGGACAGCGCGGCGGCGGCGATCAGGGTAAAGAAGGTTCTGCGTAGCATGGATGACTCCGGGGTGGATACGGTGAAAAGGCCGTGGGGTCGCGGCGTTGCAATCAAGGATCGGATCAGGCGGCGTGCGCCAACCGCGACAGCGGCGCCAGCGCCGGCATGGCGGGCGACTGCTGCGTGTATTCGGGAAGCAGCTCGGACAGTTCAGAGCCGTACAGGTCGCGCAGCATTTCGGGGGTCAGGTCGGCGGCGCGGCCGTCGTACACCACCTTGCCGTGGCGCAACGCCACTACGCGCGGGCAGTAGCGCAACGCCACATCCACCTGATGCAACGACACCACCACCGCCACCTTGCGCGTGCGGTTGATGTGGGCCAGCGTGTCCATTACGCGGCGCGACGATTCGGGGTCCAGCGATGCGATGGGTTCGTCGGCCAGGATCACGCGCGCGTTCTGCACCAGCGTGCGGGCAATGGCGGCGCGCTGCTGCTGCCCGCCGGACAGCGTCGAGGCGCGCTGAAATGCGTAGTCGTCTATACCAACCTGGGCGAGCGCATCCAGGCCCTGACGCACCTCGGCGCGCAGGAACCAGCGGGTCAGGCTGCGCCACAGCGGCACGCGCGGCAACATTCCGGTCAACACATTGGTAATCACCGGCAGGCGGCCCACCAGGTTGAATTGCTGAAACACAAAGCCGATGCCGGCGCGCGCGGCGCGCACGTTGCGGCTTAGCCGGCCATGCTGCTGAATAAGCTGACCGTTGACGGTCACGCTGCCCTGGCCCGCATCCCCGGCCACAAAGCCGGCCAGATGGCGCAGCAAGGTGGACTTGCCCGAACCGGACGCGCCCAGCAGCGCCACCATTTCGCCGTCGGCGACTTGCAGGCTGACGTTGTCCAGCGCCTTGGCTCCGGCATGGAAGGTCTTGCTCAAGCCCTGTACTTCAATGGCGACCGTCATCGCTGATCCCCTTGTCTGTGGTCATGGGCGCATTCTGTTTTCGCGGCATGACAGCGCGATGACCCGGCGGACAATTCGGATGGGATAAAAACCGGGGTCAGCAACGCACTGAAAGAGATCCGTCACAATCGCCGCCGCCGACGGCTTGCAGCCTGGGTCGGCGCGGGTATATTCAGTAAATCCCCCACTCGCTTGGCGCTCATCATGATTACCGGTTCCTGCCTGTGCGGCCGCGTGGCTTACGAGATCAACGGCCCCCTCACCAACGCCCTGAATTGCCACTGCATCATGTGCCGCAAGTCCCACGGCGCGGCTTTCCGCAGCCGTGCTTCCGTGCAAGTGTCTGATTTCAAATGGACCAAGGGCGAAAACCACGTCACCTGGTATGCCTCGTCACCCGGCAGTTATCGCGGTTTTTGCGAAGCTTGCGGCACGCCTTTGCTAAGCCGCTTTGATCAGACGCCCGACACCTATGGCCTGCCGCTGGGCGCGCTGGACGACGACCCGGGCGTCAAGCCCGCCGCGCACTGCCACGTGGCCAGCAAGGCGCCATGGTTCGACATCACAGACGACCTGCCGCAATACCCGGACGACTTCCCCGGCGTAGTCGAACCGGACGCGCAGGCGCAAAACGTCACCTAGGCATTGAAGCGGCGCGATTTGCCCCCATAAATAGAACAGACCGCGCGGGCTTGTGTGTTTGCCCCCGGGGCGCCCATGAGTCGTCCAGCAGCAACTATCGCGGCTTTGCCGCAGATAAATACTGGCTAATCGGCGCGCTTTGCAGTAACATAAGTCCGTGATTTTTCCGCAAAAACCGGGCTTCGGTCACTCTGCGTGCCAACCTGTACTCCTTCGGGTCACCCCCCAAGATACCCAGGCTGCCCCCGGTTTGGTTGAACCTTGCCGGGCGACCTTCCTACTGTCGGCGACGTCACGACTGTCCCACGCGCCGCAGCCCTCTGCGCCGCAAGGCACGCAGCAAAAGTTCCAACCCGCTTCTTCCGGTGCTGTGCATTTGCACGGTATCGCGACCAAGCCGCGCCGTGCGCGCACATTGCCCACGCTGCGCGAGTATCCGTCATTTCAGACATCCACCCGGGATGCCGTGGCCATTACCCGCGCTTGCCCGAACGTTTTACGTTCAACCGCTGGACCTGGTTATCTGTGTCCAACGCGCTTGCCGCTTCGTGCGGCGCGTCATGCCGCCGGCCTGGCTGCGCGTATTGATCAAGGAGTAGAGAATGGCTAAAGAAGAACTCATCGAATTGGATGGCATTGTTGACGAAGTGCTGCCCGATAGCCGCTACCGCGTCAAACTGGACAACGGCATCGAAGTTGGCGCTTACGCCTCCGGCCGTATCCGCAAGCACCGCATCCGCATCCTGGCGGGCGATCGCGTCACCCTGGAAATGTCGCCGTATGACCTGACCAAGGGCCGCATCAACTTCCGTCACAAAGACGAGCGCGCACCCGCGCCGCACCGTCCCCAGCAATACCGCCGTTAAGTCAGGACCTCAGGGCCGGCCACAAGGCCGGCTCCCTGTCTTTATGTCGCACCGGTCCGGGGCCTTACCGCCCTTAAGGCCAAACCGCGACATGCCGTAATGCGTGGAACGTCCGTTCGTGAAAAAATGGCAACCCGGTCAGGCGCAATGTCTGGCGGGATACGCATGAAGCAAGATGGATTTCACAGAAGAATTGCAAGCCGCTGCTGACCAGCTTTCCCGGACGCGAAGAAAATTCGCCAAAGGGGAGGAAGGGCTGCGCCTGCTGCGTCAATCGCGCGAGGCGTTCATCAACAGCCTGCGCAACACCGGCCTGACCTACGCCGAAGCCAAGATCAAGTACGACAACTGCCTGGACGAACAGGAAGCCGAACAGCTTCATGTGCGCCAGCAGATGGAATATGCCGAGCGCATGCATCAGTTCGTGCTGAACAAAATCGCGCAGCAGGCCGCCACGGCGTAACGCGCCGGCCGGGCAGCCACGCCCGGCGCTGCATCAGGGCTTGAACGCCCCGATGAAAATGGCGGGATCGACCCGCGCATCGTTCAGGCTGACATTCCAGTGCAGGTGTGGCCCGGTGGCGCGCCCGGTGGCGCCGACTTTGCCAACCACGCCGCCACGCGGCACCTCATCCCCCACCTTCACGTCAATGGCCGACATGTGGCAGAACATGCTGATGAAGCCCTGGCCATGGTCGACGAACACCGTCTTGCCGTTGAAGAAATAATCCCCCACCAACACCACCACACCCGCCGCCGGCGACTTGATCGGCGTGCCCGCGGGCACGGCAAAGTCCAGGCCCGAATGCGGGTTGCGTTCCTGCCCGTTGAAAAAGCGGCGCAGCCCGAACGGGCTGGATAGACGACCACCGCTTACCGGGCGGTCCAGCAACAGGTTGCTGGGCGTGACGCCGGCGCGGTAGGTCCGGTTGGCCGCGCTTTGCTCGGCCATTTCGCGTTCGATGCGCTTCATGTCGTCCGGGTTGGGGTCGACCTGACGCGGATTCTTCAAGGTGATGTGCTGCGCCACGTATTCCTTGGCGCCAACTGAGAACGACACCTTGCGTTCGCCGTTGGCATCGCGCACCACGGCCTGCTGCTCGCCCGGTTTGACGCTAAGCGGAATGCCAAGCACGGCGATCCACTGCTTGCCCTCTTCGCGCACCACCATCACGCGGCGGTCCAGGAAGGTGACCTCGGGCGCACGGTCGGCATCGCCCAGCGGCAGGATGGCAACGCCGCCCGGCACGGGCGCGTTCAGCTTGCGCGAAATAAAGCCTTGCTGCGTGGCGGCGCGCGCCGGCAGGCCGCAAGCCATGGCCGCCACCGCAAGGCCCAGGCGCAGAACGTCGCGGCGCAGGATCAGACGGCTTACAGGCACAGGTTCGCCGGTTCGATGATGCTTTGGTCGCGGCGGGCGATGCGCGTGGACAGGCGCGCTTCGGTTTTGCCCTTCCAGGTAGTCGTGCTGAGCACGGCTTCCACGCCCAGGCTGTCTTCCTGGACCAGTTCAAACCCGTTACGGATTTCCTGGCGCTTGAAGTTGACGCCCATGTTCTTCCAGGCGTCGGCCACGCACGTCGTGTAGTCGTCGGCCGTGCGCTGGGTGGCGCCGTAGAAAACGGGGTCGCGCTTGCGCACGTCTTGCACGTTGGCGCAGGCTGACAAGGCGGTCAGGACGGCGAGGGACAGGGCGATGCGAACCTTCATGACGGTAGGACTCTTTAGGCAAATAAGTGGACGGAACGGCCAAAACTATAACGCAGCAGCCGGTCAGGACTGCGGGGCGCGACGGGCCGATTTGGGACGGAAGGCGTCGATGATCTCGGGGCGGGTCTCGGCGTACGGCCCGCCGATCAGGTCGATGCAATACGGGATCGCGGCGAAGATGCCCGGCGCGATCACCGTGCCGTCATCGCCCTTCAAGCCTTCCAGCGTTTCACGGATGGACTTCGGTTGGCCCGGCAAGTTCACGATCAACGCGGCGTGCGACGGCGTTTCGCGGATGACGGCCACCTGGCGCGACAGGATCGCGGTGGGCACGAAGCGCAGGCTGATCTGGCGCATCTGTTCGCCAAAGCCGGGCATTTCCTTGGTGCCCACGGCCAGCGTGGCCTCGGGGGTGACGTCGCGGCGGGCGGGGCCGGTGCCGCCCGTGGTCAGCACCAGGTCGCAACCGCAGATGTCCACCAGTTCAATCAGTGTTTCGGAAATACGCGCGGGCTCGTCGGGAATCAGGCGGTCCACCGCCTGCCACGGCGACACCAGCGCCGTCCCCAGCCATTCCCGCAAGGCGGGCAGGCCCTGATCCTGGTAAACGCCGGTGGCGGCGCGGTCAGAGACGGACACCAGGCCGATGATCAGGTCGTCGGGATGGCGGCGGGCGATTCGGGTGGGCGTGGTCATAGGCGGTGGCGATGGCTGAAAGCGACAAGGGGGAACGGGTCCGCCGGGCAATAAGGCGGGCGGCGCGGCGGTCAATCATGGAAATCCAGAAGACGGCCGCGATGACGATGCTATCGCATTCTTTCCCAGGAAAAAGGCGTCCTCGCCCCCACCAACCCGCCCGCGGACGTGTGGCAAAAAAGCGAATCGTCCGTGGCCCCGGTTTCGCGCGCTTGTTTGCGTCATAGGGCCTGGATAACATCCGCTAACAAAATACTTCCCTGGCTGGCCCGTCGCGCCTGTTGTCTCCATGTTCAAACGCACTTTACGGCAGCACGCGCTGGCCGCCGCGCTGGCCCTGACGGCCGCGGTCGCCGCGGGATGGCTCGCCTGGCATACGCTGGCATTGAAAACGGAACCCGTGCCCGCCGCCGCCCCGGGCATCTACATTCCCAACCTGGGCAATACGCTGCAAGAACAGACGCGCAACCTGTCGCGCCTGAGCCAGGCACTGCGCACCGGCGACCGGGTGGTGATCCTGGGGTCTTCCGAGCTGACCAGCAACGACCTGCGCTTTGTCCCCTACCGCTATCTGGCCGACGAGTTACAGATGCCGGTGCTGGCCTACGGCCATTCGGGCTTCCAGTCCCTGGGGATGCAGCTGGTGCTGGCTGCATTGGCCGATGACCTGTCGCCCACCTCGCGCGTGGTGGTGATGTTGTCGCCCGGATGGTTCGACGGCGATGGCGGGCTGGGCGCTGACGAATTCAAGGAACACGCCAACCCGCTGCTGCCCCGGCTGCTCAAGCAACCCGAAGGCCGCGCCGAACTGGCACGCTGGCTGCGCGACAAAGGTGATGCGGGCGTGGCTTGGTCGATGATGACCGAGCAGGCCTATGTTTTCAGGCAACGGCTGGTCGACCTGTGGACACCGGCCCATGCCGCCCCCGCCCCCGAGCGGGAACGCGAGGGCCCCGCTGCTGCTGCCCGCGTGGTGGATTGGGACGCACTGGCCGAAGAGGCGCAACGCGCCGAGCAGGACTTGATGACCGGCAACCGCTACGCGGTGCGGGACGACTTCTTCAACAAATACCTGCGGACCCTTCCCGAGGGCGGCAAAACCGCGTACCTGCCGCAACCCCTGACAGGCCGCGACGAACTGCGCGAACTGACCGCCCTGATGGCGCTGCTGCACCAGCATGGCGTGAATGCGCTGTTTGTCATGCAGCCGCTGCACCCGATGGTCTTCAAGGACCTTAACCGTTTCCAGCCCGTGCAAGAGGAAGTGGGCGCCCTGTGCCGGCGCTATGCGATGACGTGCATGGATATGTACGACGCCCCCTTTGAAGTGGGCATGCTGCGCGACGTGCAGCATCTGGGCGAGCTCGGCTGGCTGCGGGTGAACCAGAAGATTGCCCAGGTGTTCCGGCCATGACCCCTGCCCGCCCCGCCCCTGGCCAGACCTTTCCCGGTGGAGGGATGCCGCGATGAAAAGAACGCTGTGGCTGTGCCTGCTTTACCTCGGCGTGTTCGCCGTGCTGCTGATCCAGGCGGACACCTCCGCCAATCTGGGCAAGCCGATGGAGATCGAGTTCCAGTATTCGAAATTCTGACGGCGCGCCCCCCAGGGCGGGGAAAATTGGTTTTCCGACGCAACCAGGGCCAGGTCACAAATCTGCAATAATCGGCTCCTCACGCCGGAACCTCGCCCCCCGCCTCCATGTTCGACCTCTTCCACGGCCTTGATCTCTGGGTCGGCCTCAGTCTTGTGCTGGCCCTGACATTCGTCCTGGCCTTCGAATTCATCAATGGTTTCCACGACACGGCGAACGCCGTGGCCACGGTCATCTACACCAAGGCCATGCCGCCGCATCTTGCGGTCGTGCTGTCCGGGATCTTCAATTTCCTTGGCGTGTTGCTGGGCGGGGTGGGCGTTGCCTACGCCATCGTGCACCTGCTGCCGGTGGAATTGCTGATCAACGTGGACACCGGCCGCGGGCTGGCCATGGTGTTCGCCATGCTGGCCGCCGCCATCGCCTGGAACCTGGGCACTTGGTACTTCGGTATCCCCGCGTCCAGTTCGCACACGCTGATCGGCTCGATTCTTGGCGTGGGCCTGGCCAATGCACTGATCACCGACCTGCCGCTGGGCGAGGGGGTCAACTGGGGCAAGGCCGTGGACATCGGCATGTCGCTGGTGGCCTCGCCAATAGCCGGCTTCATCGTCGCGGGCGGCTTGCTGTTGCTGCTCAAGCGCTGGCTGCCCACCTCCAAGATGCACAAGACGCCCGAACAGCGCCGCGCCATCGACAACAAGAAGCACCCGCCGTTCTGGAACCGGCTGGTGCTGGTGCTGTCGGCCATGGGCGTGAGCTTTGTGCACGGGTCCAACGACGGGCAGAAGGGCATCGGACTGATCATGCTGGTGCTGATCGGCATCGTGCCGGCCAACTTCGTGCTGGATACGACCAGCACCACCTACCAGATCGAACGCACCCGCGACGCCGCGAACCACCTGAACGTGTTCTACCAACGCAACGAAGCCATGTTGGGTGACTTCCTGGCGCTGAAGCGGGCGCCGGCCGCGTCCGACCTGCCGCGCAACTTTCGCTGCGACCCCGAATTGACCGTGCCCACCATCGCCGCGCTGCACACGGACCTGGCCGGTGTCGCCAACTACGCCGACCTGTCGGCCGACAAGCGCATTGACGTGCGCCGCTACCTGCTGTGCCTGGACGACACCGCCAAGAAGGTGGCGCGCATCGAAGGGCTGCCCGCCCGCGAACGCGCCGACCTGCAACGCCTGCGCGCCGACCTGACCGCCACCACCGAATACGCCCCCTTCTGGGTGATCGTGGCAGTGGCCCTGGCGCTGGGCGCCGGCACCATGGTGGGATGGCGCCGCGTAGTGCTGACGGTGGGCGAAAAGATCGGCAAGCAGGGCATGACCTACGCGCAAGGCATGTCGGCGCAAGTGACGGCCGTGGCGGCCATCGGGCTGGCCAACGTGTTCAGCCTGCCGGTATCGACCACCCACGTGCTGTCCTCGGGCGTGGCCGGCACCATGATCGCCAACAAGAGCGGCCTGCAAGGCAATACGGTGCGCAACATCCTGCTGGCCTGGGTGTTGACGCTGCCCGCCTCGATGGCATTGGCGGCCGCGCTGTTCTGGATCGGCGTGCAGTTCACCGGCTGACCGGCTGACCGGCTGACCGGCTGACCGGTTGACCGGCTGACGTCTTTGCCGGCCGTGCGGGCAATCTGCACGGCCGATGCAACACTCTGGCGATCACGTCAGGCTTTTTCCGCCCGCAGCCCGCGTCTACCATCACGCCATGGCTACCCCGACCCCCACCCTGCATTACATCTTCGACCCGCTTTGCGGCTGGTGCTACGGCGCCGCGCCGCTGGTGGACGCCGCCTGCGATATCGCCGGCCTGCACGTGGCGCCGCACGGCGGCGGCATGATGACCGGCGGCAACCGCCAGCCCGTCACCGACGCCCTACGCCGCTATGTCATGCCGCACGACGAACGCATCGCCGGCCTGACCGGCCAGGTCTTCGGCAAGGACTATTTCGACGGCCTGCTGCGCGACAGCGGCGCGGTGTTTGACTCCGAGCCCCCCACCACCGCCATCCTCGCCGCCGAGCAGCTTGACGGGCGCGGGCTGGACCTGCTCAAGCGCTTGCAGCACGCCCACTACATAGAGGGCCGCCGCATTGCGGACCCGGCCGTGCTGGGCGTCCTGGCGCGCGACATCGGACTGGACGGCGCAGCGTTCGACGCCGCCTATGGCGCGGCGCAAGGCGCCGACACGGCAGCGCACATCGCGGCCAGCCGGCAGTTGCTAGCCCGGGTAGGCGGCAGCGGTTTCCCCACGTTTGCGCTGGAGCTCGGCGGCGTTTACACGCTGCTGGAACCGGCTCGCTACCTGGGCCGCCCAGGCCAATGGCAGGCCGACCTGCGGCAACGGATCCAAGCGGCGGCTTAGGCGGTCAGGACTCTTCGATGTCGCCGTCGCGTTGCAGGGCCCGGTGCATGGCCGGGCGCGCGGCCAGGCGTTCGATGTAGCCGTTGAACACGTCCGATTCGGCAATCACGTTCACCTGCATCATGTATTGCAGCGAACCGCCCAGCACGATGTCCACGGCTGAAAACGCGTCGCCCAGGAAAAAGGGCCGGGCTTGCAGCACGCGGGTCAGGACCTGTTCGACTTCGTCGGCCGACCCCCACCCCGGTGCGCCGGCATGATGCGGCTGCTTGAAGGCGCGTTCGACCATGGCCGGCTCGAACACCCCGGTGGAATACGCCAACCAGGTCAGATACGGGCCACGATTGGGGTCGCCGATGCGCGGACCCAAGCCTTTCTCGGGGAACAGATCCGTCAGGTACAGCGCGATGGCAGGGGTTTCAAAGATGGGCACACCGTCGTGCACCAGGGCCGGCACCTTGCGGTGCGGATGAATGTCGATGTAATCGGCGGGCATGTGCCCGGCGCTGTCGGTGCCCCGGATGGACACCATTTCGGTGTCGTACGGCACACCCAGTTCTTCAAGCAGCCACAGAACCCGGAACGAGCGCGAACGCGGCGCATGGTAGAGCGTAAGCATGGTCGGCCTCCTTTGGACACCGACCATTTTGCCTGGGCTTGCGCACGGGCGAAAGACGCCAGATTGCGGATTATTCCGCCGCGCCCAAGGCCCGCAATTGCGCTTTCAGCCGCCGCACTTCCTGGCTCAGGTCCAGGATCAGCGCCACGGCATCCAGGCTGGCGCCGAAATCGTGCTCCAGCTTGCGAGCATGCAGCGCACGCTGCAAGTCCATGCTGTAGAAGCACCATTGCTCGGGTTGGCGGCCGTCGGCGTTGACGATGCCGACCTCGACCAATTGGGCTACCCATTCCACTTCCGCGTTGCAGGCGCGCGCCAGGTCATGGGCGCTGAGCGGCTGGGATTTGCCCACGACGGTGGCGCTGGTGATGACAACTTTGTTCATGGTCAAACCCCCATGTGGCGTCGCGGGTTGAACGGCGCATCCTGTTGCAGCTTGCGGTAGGCCGCCTTGGCCGCCTCGCTATCGGCGGGCGGCAACACCAGGTCCAGCACCAGATACAGGTCGCCCGGGGGATCACCGGGAATGCCGCGGCCGCGCAGGCGCAGCTTGCGGCCGTTGCCTGACCCCGCCGGAACCGAGACTTCGACCGTGCCGCCGGGCGTGGGCGCGTTCACTTTCGCGCCCAGCGCGGCTTCCCAGGGCGCCACCGGCAGGGTCATGTAAAGATCACGGCCATCGGCCCGGTAGCGCGAATTCGGCTTGAAGCGCACCTCCAGATACAGGTCGCCGTTTTCGCCGCCGCCGTAGCCGGGCATGCCTTGCCCCGACAGCCGGATGTACTGGCCTTCGCGTACGCCCGGGGGGATGCGCACGCTCAGGGTGCGCGTTTTCATGTGCGGGCGTCCCTGCTCGTCCATTTCCATGGACCGCAGGCTGATGTCGCGCGTGGCGCCCTTGAGCGCGTCTTCCAGGTCCACTTCGATGGCGGCGTGATGGTCGTCCCCGCGCGCACGAAACTCCTGCTGGCGCGCGCCGCCGCGTTGCCCGCGGCCGCCGAACAACGACGAAAAAAAGTCGCTGAACTGCGCCTCGTCGCCGGGCGCCGCGCCTCGGTGGAATTCGAAACCTTCGTCCCATCCGGGCGGGGGCTGAAAGCCGCCGTCGGGCGACACGCCGGCGGCCAGGTTGTCATAGGCCAGCCGCTTTTCCTGGTCGCGCAAGACGTCATAGGCTTCGTTGACGTCGCGCATGCGGGTCTCGGCGTCGCTTTCCTTGCTGACGTCGGGATGGTATTTGCGGGCGAGTTTGCGGTATGCGCGCCGGATCTCGTCTTCCGACGCGCCGCGCTCCACCCCGAGAATGCTGTAGTAGTCCTTGAACTCCATATGCCAGCTCACCTTAAGGGTTTCGGCCGCCGCGGGCTGTGCCGTATCCGGCCTGGGATATCAAGAAGATAGGGGTTGCGGACCGATTTATCAATGCGCAATATCAGACCAAGTCGCGGATGCGGCCTGTCACCCGAGTGGCGTAGTATCTGTTTTTACCGGTGCTGTTACCGGCGTTTTACCGGTGGCCCCGCCACCGCCCTACCCCCACGCAGGATCCACGATGAAGATGAGCAACATCCCCTTCGGCACCACGGATTGGTCCGAAGTCGAACGCACCGAACACGCTGGCGACACGGGCATGGCCTATTGGCGCACCCGCCAGTTTGGCGATGTGCGCGTGCGCATGGTCGAATACACGGCGGGCTACCTGGCCGACCACTGGTGCACCAAGGGACACATCCTCTTCTGTCTGGAAGGCGAGCTGCACACTGAACTGGAAGACGGCCGCCAGTTCGTGCTGACCCCCGGCATGAGCTACCAGGTGGCCGACCAGGCCGAGCCGCACCGTTCGTCCACCACCACGGGCGCCAAGCTCTTCATCGTGGATTGATCCCGCCAGCGCAACGAGCGCAGCGAGCGCAACGATGCAATGCCACGGGGACGCACTGACGCGGCCACGCGACACGCAAAATTGCAGTTGCGTTACGCTTTGAAAATCATGCGGCACACCGCCGCGTGTCGATGCATTGCCACCTGCCAGACCCCTCGCCTGACCGGAGACTAGATTTGGGCGCCCCGATTACGCTTTACGTTGATTCCCAGTTCCTTAGCCCCTACGCCATGTCGGTGTACGTGGCGCTGACCGAAAAGCAATTGCCTTTCGAAGTGCGCCCCATCGACCTGAACGCCGGTGAGCAACGGATGCAGCCCTACCAATGTCGGGCGCTGACTGCCCGGGTCCCCGCGCTGACGCATGACGATTTCAACCTGACGGAATCCAGCGTCATCGCCGAATACCTGGAAGAGGTTTTTCCCGCGCCCAAGCACGCCGCGCTGTATCCGTCGGGGGTGCGCGAACGCGCCCGCGCCCGCCAGTTGCAGGCGTGGCTGCGCAGCGACCTGGCCCCCTTGCGCCAGGAGCGCCCCACCGAAACCGTGTTCTACGGCACCCCGGGGCAGCCCTTATCGGACGCCGCGCATGCTGCCTCGGCCAAGCTGACACAGGTGGCCAGCTATCTGATCGGCGTGGGCCAGACCACGCTGTTCGACGATTGGTGTATTGCTGACCTGGACCTGGCCGTGATGCTCAAGCGCCTGGCGCTGGATGATTTGCCCGACCCGTTGCGCGCCTACGTCGACGCGCAGTGGCAACGCCCGTCTGTCCAGAAATGGCTGGAGCACAACGCCGCCGCGCGCGACTAAGCGCCTGTTCACGCCACGGCGCCGTGGCAGCAGCCACTGCACGACCGTCTTGCAAGCGACGCTGCCGCCCACCGGGGTCCGGCAGCGTTGTCGGACACATCTGAAAAGCAGGGACGCTTAACGCTTTTTTGCAGGCCCCCCTCCGACTTATGTTGCGGCGCAGCATTCGTTGCGGTGTAATGGGGAGGTCAACTTGGCCGGTTCCACTCGGGGCCGGCCCGGCGGCACGTCGCCGCCGGAAGCAACTTACAGGAGATCGCCATGGCCGATTCCGGCAACGATCGCGTCCCCGCCCCGCCCATGAACCCCTGGACGGCCGCCTACGAATACGCCCTGGATGCCTGGCAACGCGGCGTGCTCTACGCCGACGTGCTGCGCCAGCGCGGCAACCAGTACCACGACCACATGGCCAAGCGCGCGCCCAACGTGCTGAGCATGGAGTCCGAGTTTGTGCTGGACGGCCGCGAGCTGCCCCGCCCCGTCAACTACGGGCTGCTGCGCATCAAGCCGCCCGAAGGCGTGGAAACCGACCCGATCAAGCGCCCTTTCCTGGTGGTTGACCCGCGCGCCGGGCACGGCCCGGGCATCGGCGGCTTCAAGCCCGAAAGCGAAATCGGCGTAGCCATTCGTGCCGGCCACCCCTGCTACTTCGCCACCTTCCTGCCCCAGCCCATGCCGGAGCAGACCGTCGAAGACGTGATGATGGCCGAAGCGCGCTTCCTGGAAGAAATCATCGCGCTGCATCCCGATGCGGAAGGCAAGCCCGTGGTGGTGGCCAACTGCCAGGCCGGCTGGCAGATCATGATGACCGCCGCCATACGCCCCGAACTGTTCGGCCCGATCATCGTGGCCGGCGCCCCGCTGTCGTACTGGGCGGGCTGGCGCGGGATGAATCCCATGCGCTATTCCGGCGGCTTGCTCGGGGGCAGCTGGCTGACGGCAATGACCAGCGACCTGGGTAACGGCAAGTTCGACGGCGCCTGGCTGGTGCAGAACTTCGAAAACCTGAATCCCGCCAATACGCTCTGGTCCAAGCAGTACAACCTGTATTCCAAGGTGGACACCGAGGCCCAGCGCTACCTGAGCTTTGAAAAATGGTGGGGCGGCCACGTCTTCTTGAACGGCCCCGAAATCCAGTACATCGTGGACAACCTGTTCGTGGGCAACCGCCTGGCCACGGCCGGCCTGGTCACCTCGGACGGCATCCGCATCGACCTGCGCAATATCCGTTCGCCCATCGTGGTGTTCTGCTCGAAGGGCGACAACATCACGCCCCCGCCGCAAGCACTGGGCTGGATCCCCGACCTGTACCAGAACGAAGCCGAAGTGCTGGCTCATGGCCAGACCATCGTCTATGCCGTGCACGAAAGCATCGGCCACCTGGGCATCTTCGTGTCGGGCAGCGTGGCCCGCAAGGAACACCAGGAGTTCACGTCGAACATCGACATGATTGACGTCCTGCCGCCGGGCATCTACGAGGCCGAAATCGCCGACAAGACGCCCGACACGCCCAACGCCGACCTGGCATTCGGCAACTACGTGCTGTCGTTCGAGCAGCGCACGCTGGATGATGTGCGCACCATTGTCGACCGCAAGGAAGAGGACGATCGGCGCTTTGCCGCCGTGGCCCGCATTTCGGACATCAACCTGGGCATGTACCGCAGCTTCGTGCAACCGTGGCTGCGCGCCATGGTCACGCCGCAGTCGGCGGAATGGGCGCAACGCCTGCATCCGCTGCGCCTGCCCTACGAGCTGATTTCGGACCGCAACCCGGCCATCGCGCCCATTGCGAAGGTGGCGGAACAGGTTCGCGCGCACCGCCAGCCGGTGTCCGAGTCGAACCCGTTCCTGATGGCGCAGGAAATGTTCTCGAACTGGGTCGAAACCAGCCTGAACATCTGGCAGGAAATGCGCGACTCGGCGGACGAACGCACCTTCATGGGCGTGTACGGATCGCCGCTGGTGCAGGACCTGGCCGGGCTGGGCGCACGGTCCGGCCCCCCGCGCAAGCACCCGGGCGTGTCGCCCGAGCATCGCCGCTTCATGGAAGAACGCACGGCGGACCTGCGTTCGCTGCTCCAGGAAGGCGGCCTGCGCGTGGCCGCGATCCGCATGCTGCTGTACGTGTCCGGCGCGGAAGGCGGTCTGGACGAACGCAGCTTCGCACTGATCCGCAAAGTGCGCGCCGAGTCCGACAACGCCATGACGCTACAGGAGTTCAAGGACACCATACGCGACCAGGCCCTGATCCTGACGCTGGATTCCGATGCGGCCATTCAGGCGATGCCGCGCCTGCTGGACAAGTCATCGCCGGCCGCGATTCGCGACGCGCTGAACACCATGAAGCACGTGCTGGAAGCGGCCGAACCGCTGAGCCCGGCCGCGCGCGAAAGCCTGACGGAAATGGAGCGCATCTTCGAAGCCGCCGAACGCCGCGCACAGAAGCGCGAGCAGACCCACGCGCCCGCGCAGCTGACGTTGGCCCCGTCGCCGACCGCGCCTTCGTTGAGCTTGATCGACGCAGCCGCCCAGGTACCGGCCAAAACCGCCAAGCCGCACCCGGCAGCCGCCAAATCGGCGGAAGACTCGGTGGCGAAGTCGGCACCGAAGTCGGCACCGAAGTCCGCTGGAAAGCCCGCCGCAAAGTCGGCTGCAAAGTCGGCTTCAAAGTCCGCTGCAAAGTCTGCCGCAAAGTCCGCAACCCAGGCCGCCGCAAGGTCCGATGCCAAGCCTGCCGCGAACAGCACCGGCAAGACAGCCGGGAAGCCGGCTGACACGGCCGGGGCCAAACCCGCCGCAAAGACCGCGGCCAAGCGCGCGGCAAAGCCCGCCGCCAAGTCCGCGTCCAAGTCCGCGTCCAAGTCCGCCGGCCACGCCGGCGCCGGTCAACCCGCCAAGGCCAAGCGCGCATGACACTGCCCACCTCGACGCATTACGACAAGCTGATCGCGCGCGCCCAGACGCTGGAGCCCGCCTTTTGCGCCATCGCCCACCCTTGCGACGAACCGTCTTTGTCGGCCGCCCTGGAGGCGCGTGATCTGGGCTTGCTGCACCCCATCCTGGTGGGGCCGGAACAGAAGATCCGCGATACCGCCGCGCAGTTCAAGCTGAACCTGGGCGATGCCCGTATCGTGGATGCGCCGCACAGCCACGCTGCCGCCGAAACCGCCGTGGCGCTGGTGCGCAACGGCGAGGCCACGCTGCTGATGAAGGGCAGCCTGCACACCGACGAACTCATGCACGAAGTCGTCGCGCGCACAACGGGGCTGCGCAGCGGCCGGCGCATCAGCCATGTGTTCATCATGGAGGTGCCCACCTATGCCGGCCCGCTGTTCATCACGGACGCGGCCATCAACATTTTTCCGGACCTGGAAACCAAGGCCGACATCATCCGCAACGTGATCGACCTGCATCACGGGCTGGGGCTGGGCGAGCCCCGCGTGGCGATACTGTCGGCGGTGGAACAGGTCACGCCCAATATTCCCAGCACCATCGAAGCGGCGGCCTTGTGCAAGATGGCCGATCGGGGGCAGATCGCGGGCGGCCTGCTGGACGGCCCCCTGGCGCTGGACAACGCCATCAGCCCCGAGGCGGCGCGCATCAAAGGCATTCGGTCGCCCGTGGCGGGCGTGGCGCAGGTATTGGTCGTGCCCGATCTTGAAGCGGGCAACATGCTGGCCAAGAACCTGACGTTCCTGGCCAACGCCGAAGCGGCGGGCATCGTGCTGGGCGCACGCGTGCCCATCATCCTGACCAGCCGCGCCGACAGCCCGCGTTCGCGGCTGGCCTCGTGCGCGGTGGCGGCCATCTACGCGCACCACCTGAGCCAGCTGGCAGCCCGCCCGCTGATCTGACGCGCGCCTATTGCCGCAAGTATTGCCGCCCCTGTTGCCGCCCCTGTTGCCGCCCCTATTGCCGCACCTCTCGCCGCTCCCCTACCACCACCGGAACCCAGAGCCATGAGTGACACCCGCGACACCATCCTCGTCATCAATGCCGGCAGTTCCAGCATCAAGTTCTACCTGTACGACGTCGACGGCAACGAGCAACTTGCGCCGCGCCTGGGCGGGCAGCTTGAGGGCATCGGCACGTCGCACCCCAAGCTGCGCGTGCGTGACGCGGGGGGCCAGACACTGGTGGAACGCGACATCGCGCCCGGCCATGCGCCCGACGTGCCCAACGCGCAGGAAGTCGTGGGCACGTGGCTTAGCGGCCATCTGGGCGGCACGCCGCTGGCGGTGGGCCATCGGGTGGTGCATGGCGGGCCTGATCTGTCCGAACCCGTGCTGATCGACGACGGTGTGCTGGCCAAGCTGGACACGTTCACGCCGCTGGCTCCGCTGCATCAGCCCAACAACCTGGCGCCCATCCGCGTCATCCGCGAGCGTCGGCCGTGGATACCGCAAGTGGCGTGCTTCGATACCGCGTTTCATCGCAGCCATTCCGACGTGGCCGACCGCTACGCGCTGCCCGAATCGCTGTACCAGGAAGGCGTGCGCCGTTATGGCTTTCACGGCCTGTCCTATGAATACATCGCGCAGCGCTTGAAGCAGGCACTGCCCGAACTGGCCATGGGCAAGATCATTGCCGCGCACCTGGGTTCCGGCGTGTCCGCCTGCGCAATGCATGAAGGCAAAAGCGTGGACAGCACGATGGGCTTCACGGCGTTGGAAGGCCTGCCCATGGGCACGCGCCCGGGCCGGCTGGATGCGGGCGTGGTGCTGTGGATGATGGAACGCGGCATGGACCACGACCAGATCGAACACCTGCTGTATCACGACTGCGGCATGAAGGGCCTGTCCGGCATCAGCAACGACATGCGCGAACTGCTGGCCAGCGACGCGCCGTCGGCCCAGCTGGCGCTGAAGTATTTCGCGTGGCGCGTGGCCGAAGGCATCATCGGCATGGGCTGCGCCATGAACGGCATCGACGGCATCGTCTTTACCGCCGGCGTGGGCGAGAACTCGCCTCAGATCCGGCAGATGATCGTGGACCACTGGGGCTGGCTGGGCATCAAGCTGGACCCCGAGCGCAACGCCCATCAAGGCCCGCGCATTTCCAGCGACGACAGCCGCATCGGCGTCTACGTGGTGCGCACAAACGAAGAGCTGATCATCGCGCAGCACGCGCTGGCTTTGGTGCGCCAACGATGAGCAAGCCAACAATGAGCAAGCCGACGATGAACTCCCCCGCCCCCGCCCCCTCCTCTAGCGCGGCGCTGCCGCTGGCCGGCAAGCGCGGCCTGGTCACCGGCATCGCCAACGCCGATTCCATTGCCTGGGGCTGCGCCAAGGCGTTTCGCGCCATGGGCGCCGAACTGGCCGTGACCTATCTGAATGACAAGGCGCTGCCCCACGTCGAGCCCCTTGCGCGCCAGGTGGATGCGCCCTTGCTGATGCCGCTTAACCTGCTGAACGACGGCGAACTCGAAGCCGTGTTCGACCGCATCACGGCCGAATGGGGACAGCTGGATTTCGTGCTGCATTCCATTGCGTTCGCCCCGCGCGCCGACCTGCACGGCCGCGTTACCGACTGCTCGCGCGAAGGCTTCCTGCAAGCCATGGACGTGTCGTGCTGGTCTTTCATCCGCATGGCGAAACTGGCCGAACCGTTGATGAAAAAAGGCGGCGCGCTGTTCTGCATGAGCTACTACGGCTCGCAGATGGTCGTCGAGCACTACAACATGATGGGTCCGGTCAAGGCCGCGCTGGAATCCGCCACGCGCTACCTGGCTGCCGAGCTTGGGCCGCAGGGCATCCGGGTGCACGCGATTTCGCCCGGGCCATTGAAAACGCGCGCCGCATCGGGCATTGCCGAATTCGATGCCCTGCTGGACCGCGCCCAATCCAAGGCGCCCGCGCGCAGCCTGGTGTCCATCGACGACGTGGGCGAAGCCACCGCCTGGCTGGCCACCGACGCCGCGCGCCTGATGACGGGCCAGACGCTGTATATCGACGGCGGTTATCACATCATCGATTAGGCTCAGGCCAAGGTGGCCGGCGGCGCCTGGCGCCAGCGCTCGATCGCATCGACCGCCTGTTCCGGGGTGCCGAAGATCTTGTCGCGGCCGATCTTCTTGACCAGCCCCGAACGCTCCAGCGCCATGCGGAACTGGCCGTGCCCGCCCGCCAGCAACAAGGTGATGTTGCGGGCATCCAGCTCGCGCTTCAGTTCATAAAGCGCTTCCACCGCATCGGCATCCGCCTGCGTCATGGCCTCGGCATCCAGCACGAACCACTGGGTGTCGGCCGCCGCCTGCTCGATAACGTCGCGCGCGCGGCGCCGAAACGCATCGGCGTTGAAAAACCAGATCGACGATTCAAACAACCAGATCACCGTGCCGGGCACGGGATGCGCATCTGGATTCAGGTGCAGCTTGCCCAATACGGACTCGCCGGGCAGCCGGCCCAGCAGCGCATCGCGCGGGTTGCCCGACACATACATCGCGTACAGCAAGGTCGCCCCCACCGACACCGCCACGCCCCGCAGCACGCCAAAACCCACCACGCCCACGGCAGCCAGGATGCCAAACGCCAGTTCGATGCGGGAAATTCGCGCCAGGCGCAGGAAGGCCTTGACGTCGAACAGGCTGGCGGCGGCCAGCAACAAGATGGCCGACAGCACCGCCTGCGGCAGCCAGAACAAGGGCGCGCTCAACAGGCCCACCACGATGGCCAACGCCAAGGCGGCGCTGACGCTGACCAGCGGCGACGAGCCGCCCGCCACCAAGCCCACCGCCGTCCGCGAATCCGCGCCCGTCACCACAAAGCCCTGGAACAGACCGGCCGCCACATTGGCCGCGCCGAAGCCCACCAGCTCGCGGTTGGGGTCCACGTGTTCGCCCGTGCGCGCCGCAAAGCTGCGCGCGGTGACGATGCCGCTGGAAAAGCTGACCACCAGCACGCCCGCCGCGCCCAGCAGAATGCTGTCGACCCCCTCAAGCCGAACCGGCAGGCTGATGCCCGGCAAGCCGGCGGGCACCTCGCCCACCACCGCGATGCCCAGGCTGGGAAAATCGAATAGCCATGACAACAGGCAGCCGCCCACCACCAGCAGGATCGGCCCCGGCCAGGTCGGGCGCCAGCGCTTGAAGGCCACCAGCAACAGGCAGGACGCCAGCCCCAGGCACAGTGTGGGAATCTGGATCTCCTGGATACGGCGCGATAGCTCAAGGAAGGGGTGCACCAGCCCGCTGTTGCGCAGCCCCACCCCCGTCAGCCCGCTCAGTTGCGACAGCCCCAACGTGATCGCCACGCCCGCCATGTAGCCGATCAGCACGGGGCGCGACAGCAGGTTGGCCAGAACGCCCAGCCGCAGCACGCGCGCAATCAGGCAGCCGACGCCCACGGTCAATGCAATGCCGGTAGCGGCCACCAACCGGTCTTCGGGGGAGGTCAGCGCCATGCCGGTCAAGGTGGCGGCGATAAGGGTGCAGGTGGCCGTGTCCGGCCCCACGATCAGCGTGCGCGAAGAGCCGAACAAGGCATAGCCCAACATTCCCGCAATGGCGGCCCACAGCCCGGCCACGGGCGGCACGCCCATCATCGCCGCGTAGGCCAGACCCACCGGCAGGCCGACGGCGGCCACGCTTAAGCCGGCCATGATGTCGCGTCGTGCCGATTCCCGCGTCATGCCGCGGAAATTATTCAGGCCGGGAAAAAAACGTAGGTTCATGATGCTGCAAGCGACCTGATCGAAGAGACTGCGCGACAACACGCATAGACGGTCAAGGCTACACCAAGGCCAAGCCACGGCAACGGCTTCAGATCAAGTCGCCACGAAATCAGGCGGGCTTTTTCGCCAGCTTCAGAAAAACACGCCGGGGTTCGACGATCCAAAACATTCCCAAAAGGAATGAAGATCGTTGCGTTTTTATCTCTTTTATCGAAATGCCGGATTGCGTAGAGTCCTTCGGCATAAGAAAAGCGGCGCCACGCCGCACCATCGCACACCGACACGGCCTACCGCCCTTGCCACCCGGCGCGGACCCAAGGCCGGCATTTCAGGAGACTCCATGTCCTTGCCCATTCTTCGGCGCGTCAGCCGCGCCCTGGTTCTGACCGCGCTTGCCGCCGGCATCGCCCCCGCTGTCCACGCCCAGACTTACCCCGAGCGCCCCATCAAGCTCGTGGTGCCCTGGCCCCCGGGCGGCGCCACCGATTCCCTGGCGCGCCTGCTGGCGCAACGCCTGACCGTCCGCTTGGGCCAGACGGTGATCGTGGACAACAAGGCGGGCGCGGGCGGCAATATCGGCACGGCGTCGTTCGTGCGCGAAAAGGCCGACGGCTACACGTTGCTGATGGCCACCAGCTCGACCAACGCGGCAAACCCGCATCTGTATTCCCGCCTGGGCTTCGATGCGTCCAAGGACTTCGCGCCTGTAGCATTCGTGGCCGAGATCCCCAACATTCTGGAAGTGCCCAAGCAATCGCCCTTCAAATCGGTGGCCGACTTGATCGCCGGCGCCAAGGCCGAACCCGGCAAGTTGAACTACGGTTCCGGCGGCGTAGGGTCTTCGCAGCATCTGGCGGGCGCGATGTTCAAGCATCTGACCGGCGCCGACGTGCTGCACATTCCGTACAAGGGCAGTGGCCCCGCCGTGTCGGATCTGCTGGCCGGGCAAGTCGACATGATGCTGGACACCGGCTCGCTGTCGCAGGTTCAGGCGGGCGCGTTGCGCGCGCTGGCCGTCGCGTCGCACCGGCGTCTGCCGGCACTGCCGGACGTGCCCACGTTCGAGGAAGCGGGGGTGCCCAAGATGATCGCGTCGGCCTGGTACGGCATCGTTGCCCCCGCCGGCACGCCGCCCGCCGTGATGCAGCGCCTGAATAAGGAAGTGAACGCCGTGGTGGCCGAGCCCGAGGTCAAGCAGCGCATGGAAAGCATGGGCGCGCTGGTACCGGCGGGTCAAACCGCCGAGCAATTCGGCGCCTTCATCCAATCGGAAATCGCGCGCTACGCGGACATCGTGAAAATTTCGGGCGCCAAGTTGGAATAAGCGCTCCGGACACAGATGAAAAAAAACGCCCCGAAACAAGGGGCGTTTTTCATGGCGAACGGCGCGCGGCAAGCGCCACGACTTGGGCGCTGCCGCCTGCCTTACTCCGCCGCGCGCGCTTCCAGCACGGCCACGGCAGGCAGGGTCTTGCCTTCCAGGAATTCCAGGAACGCGCCGCCACCGGTCGAGATGTAGCCGACCTGTTCGCCGATGCCGTACTTGGCGATGGCAGCCAGCGTGTCGCCGCCGCCGGCGATCGAAAAGCCGTCCGATTCCGCGATTGCGCGCGCCACCACTTCGGTGCCGTTGGCGAACTGGTCGAATTCAAACACGCCCACCGGACCGTTCCACACAATGGTGCCGGCCTTCTTCAGGATCTCGGCCAACTGCGCCGCGGTCTGCGGGCCGATGTCCAGAATCATGTCGTCATCGGCCACGTCGGTGGCCGCCTTGACAGTGGCTTCGGCGTCCGCGCCGAATGCCTTGGCGCACACCACGTCCACCGGAATCGGCACGGCCGCGCCGCGCTGCTTCATCATGTCGATCACGGCGCGCGCCTGCTCAACCTGGTCGGGTTCCGCCAGCGACTTGCCGATGGGCAGGCCGGCAGCCAGCAGGAAGGTGTTGGCGATACCGCCGCCCACGACCAACTGATCGACCTTGTCGGCCAGCGATTGCAGGATCGACAGCTTGGTCGACACCTTCGAGCCGCCCACGATGGCGACCAGCGGGCGCTTGGGTTCGTGCAGCGCACGGCCCAGGGCGTCAAGCTCGGCTTCCAGCAAGGGGCCGGCGCAGGCCACGGGCGCAAAGCGCGCGATGCCGTGGGTGGTGGCTTCGGCGCGGTGGGCGGTGCCGAATGCGTCGTTGACGTACACGTCGCACAACGCGGCCATCTTCTTGGCCAGCGCTTCGTCATCTTTCTTTTCGCCGACGTTCACGCGGCAGTTTTCCAGCAGCACGACCTGGCCGTGATCGACCTGAACGCCGTCGACCCAATCGCGCACCAGCTGCACGGGCATGCCCAGCAATTCGGACAGGCGCTGGCCGACCTTGGCGAGCGAATCGGCGTCGGTCAGCACGCCTTCTTTCGGGCGGCCCAGGTGGGACGTAACCATCACAGCGGCGCCGGCGTCCAGCGCCAGGCGGATGCCGGGCACGGATGCACGGATGCGCGTGTCTTCGGAAATGCGGCCGGCGTCATCGAACGGCACGTTCAAGTCGGCGCGGATGAACACACGCTTGCCGGACAGGGCGCCGGACTTGGCCAGCGCGGACAGGGTATTAACCTTGGACATATTTGCTTTCCTACGATAGGCGAACAAAGGGGACGAACCCATTTTCCGCATTGGCGGAAAACAAATCCGTCCCCTATGGACTGACCGTGTTGCTTACTTGGCCGACATCAGCGCGACGGTGGTGTCGAGCATGCGGTTCGAGAAGCCCCACTCGTTGTCGTACCAGGACGAGACCTTGACCAGGCGGCCCGAGACCTTGGTCAGCGACGCATCAACGGTGCTGGAGGCCGGGTTGTGGTTGTAGTCCACCGAAACCAGGGGCTCGGTGTTGTAGTCCAGGATGCCCTTGAGCTCGCCTTCCGACGCGGCCTTCAGGATGCTGTTCACTTCTTCGGCGGTCGTGTCGCGGCTGGCCACGAACGACAGGTCGACTAGCGACACGTTGATGGTCGGGACGCGGATGGCGTAGCCGTCCAGCTTGCCGTTCAGTTCCGGCAGCACCAGGCCCACGGCGGCGGCAGCGCCGGTCTTCGTGGGGATCATGCTCATCGTGGCCGAACGCGCGCGGCGCAGGTCTTCGTGGTAGACGTCGGTCAGGACCTGGTCGTTGGTGTAGGCGTGAACGGTCGTCATCAGGCCGTTTTCCAGGCCCAGCTTGTCGTTCAGCGGCTTGACCAGCGGGGCCAGGCAGTTGGTGGTGCACGAAGCGTTCGAGATGACCGTGTCGGTCGACTTGAGCACGCCGTGGTTCACACCGAACACGATGGTGGCGTCCACATCCTTGCCGCCCGGGGCCGAGATGATGACTTTCTTGGCGCCGCCCTTGATGTGCGCGCCGGCCTTTTCCTTGGTCGTGAAGAAGCCCGTGCATTCCAGCACGACGTCAACCTTCAGGTCGCCCCAGGGCAGTTCAGCCGGGTTGCGGTTGGCCAGCACGCGGATCTTGTCACCGTTGACGACCATGAAGTCGCCGTCGACTTCGACGGTGCCCGGGAACTTGCCGTGGGCGGTGTCGTAGCGCGTCAGGTGCGCGTTCGTCTTGGGATCACCCAGGTCGTTGATGGCGACGATTTCGATATCGTGCTTCTTGCCACCTTCGTAGTGGGCACGCAGGATGTTGCGGCCGATGCGACCGTAACCGTTGATGGCGACGCGAATAGTCATACTAAGCTCCTTTTTTACAAAACCTGTTTGACGGTCTCGGCCACCTTGTCGGCGGTCAGCCCGAAGAACTTGAACAATGCGCCGGCCGGGGCGGATTCACCGTAGCGGTCGATGCCGACCACGGCGCCTTCCAGGCCCACGTACTTGTGCCAGAACGCGGTCACGCCGGCTTCGACAGCCACGCGCGGCAGGCCCTTGGGCAGCACGGATTGCTTCCAGGCGGCGTCCTGCTTGTCGAACACGTCGGTGCTGGGCATGGAAACCACGCGCACGGCGATGCCTTCCTTGGCCAGCTGCGCCTGCGCGTCCAGCGCAATGGCCACTTCGGAGCCGGTGGCGATGATGACGGCGCGGGCGCCTTCGGCATCGCGCAACACGTAGCCACCGCGCGCGATAGCGTCCACGGTGGCGGCATCACGGGGCACGAACGGCAGGTTCTGGCGCGACAGCAGCAGCGCGGTCGGGCCGCCCTCGTGCACGTCCATGCCGATGCTGGTCGGGCGCGTCACGGCGGCGTTCCAGGCCACGGCGGTTTCAGCCGTATCGCAAGGGCGCCACAACGACAGGTTGGGGATCAGGCGCAGGCTGGCAGCGTGTTCGATGGATTGATGGGTCGGGCCGTCTTCGCCCAGGCCGATCGAATCGTGCGTGAACACGTGCACCACGCGCTGTTTCATCAGCGCGGCCATGCGGATGGCGTTGCGCGAGTAGTCCGAGAACGTCAGGAACGTGCCGCCGAAGGGCAGGTAGCCGCCGTGCAGCGCCACGCCGTTCATGATGGCGGCCATGCCGAATTCGCGCACGCCGTAGTTGATGTGACGGCCGAACTGAATGCCCTTGTCGCCGGCGCGAACGGCGCCCACGCCCTTCCAGTCGGTGAAGTTGGAACCGGTCAGGTCGGCGGAACCGCCCAGCATTTCGGGCAGCAACGGCGCCAGCGCGGCGATTGCGAATTGCGAGGCCTTGCGGGTGGCGACGGTTTCGGCCTTTTCCAGCGTTAAGGCCAGGAAAGCCTTGAACTGGTCGGCGTAACCCTCAGGCATTTCGCCCTTCATGCGGCGCGTGAATTCAGCCGCTTCGGCGGGGAACGCGGCGCTGTAGGCGTCAAACGCGGTCTGCCATTCGGCTTGCGCGGCGGCGCCCGACTTGCGGCCATCCCAGCCGTCATACACGTCTTGCGGAATCTGGAACGGTTCCGACGACCAGCCCAGCGCGGCGCGCGTGGCGGCGATTTCGTCCTTGCCCAGCGGCGCGCCGTGCACGTTGTGCGTGCCGGCCATGTTGGGCGAACCCTTGCCGATAACGGTGCGGCAGATCACCAGCGTGGGCTTTTCCGACTGCGAACGCGCGGCCTTGATGGCGGCGTCCACGGCGGCGACGTCGTGGCCGTCAACGCCCCGGATCACGTTCCAGCCGTAGCCTTCGAAGCGCTTGGCGGTGTCGTCGGCAAACCAGTGTTCAACGTGGCCGTCGATCGAGATGCCGTTATCGTCATACAGCACGACCAGCTTGGACAGCTTGAGCGTGCCGGCCAGCGAGCACACCTCGTGCGAGATGCCTTCCATCAGGCAGCCGTCGCCGGTGAAGGCGTAGGTGTGGTGGTCGACGATGGTGTGGCCGGGCTTGTTGAATTCAGCGGCCAGCAGCGCTTCGGCCAGCGCCATGCCCACGGCATTGCCCAGGCCCTGGCCCAACGGGCCGGTGGTCGTTTCCACGCCCGGGGTGATGCCCACTTCGGGGTGACCCGGCGTCTTGGAATGCAACTGGCGGAAATTCTTGAGTTCGTCGATCGACAGGTCGTAGCCCGTCAGGTGCAGCAGCGCGTAGATCAGCATCGAGCCGTGGCCGTTGGACAGCACGAAGCGGTCGCGGTTGGCCCAGGCGGGATCTTTGGGGTTGTGGCGCAGGTTGCCCGTCCACAAGGCCTGGGCGATTTCCGCCATGCCCATGGGAGCACCCGGATGCCCGGAGTTCGCTTGTTGCACTGCATCCATCGCTAGGGCGCGGATGGCATCCGCCAAGGCAAGTTTAGGGGCGGTCGGATTGCTCATTCGGAAGGCTCTTTGAAGCTGGCGCGCCTACGGGAAATATAGGGGCCAGTTGAGTGGGTTGCGAAGCAGACGATTTTAGCATCAGGGGATTTCCCTCACGCCATCGCCCTTAAGCCCGATGTAAACAAGCGTGTCCTCGGGAATCAAAGTGGTAGGCTACGCGCTCGAATAATCCGATTGCCCGCGCCCTCGTAGCCGCCCTCTTCGCCCGAACCTCATGTCCGCCCCCCGCTTCTTCTGCGACATCGCCCTTTCCGCCGGTACCCGCATCGCCTTGCCCGACGCCCTGGCGCACCACGCGCTGCGCGTGCTGCGCTTGAAAGCGGGCGAAACCGTTGTGCTGTTCAATGGCCAGGGCGGCGAATACCCGGCCGTGCTTGAAGTCGACGGCAAGGCGGGCTACGCCACGCTGGGCGACTTCAACCCGCGCGAAGCCGAGCTTGCCGGGCGCATCACGCTTGTGCAGGGTCTGCCGTCCGGCGACAAGATGGATTGGGTGGTGGAAAAAGCGGTTGAGCTGGGCGCCGCCCGCGTCAGCCCCATTGCCGCGCAACGCAGCGTGTTGCAGTTATCCGGCGCCCGGCTGGACAAGCGCGTGGCGCATTGGCAGCGCATTGCGCAATCGGCCGGCGAACAATGCGGCCGCAACCGCTTGATGGTGGTAGATGCGCCGCAAACGCTTGCCGATTGGCTGGCCCAGCCGGCGGACGGCCTGCGGCTGCTGTGTCACCCGGAAGCCGGCGACGATCTGGCCGGCAAGCTGCGCGCCACGCCGGAGTTGCAGGCGTTGACCTTGCTGGTCGGCCCCGAAGGCGGCTGGTCGGACAAAGAACTGGAACTGGCCCGCCAGGCCGGCGTCCAGGCGGTTCGCTTCGGCCCGCGCGTGCTGCGCACCGAAACGGCCGGGCTGGCGCTGCTGGCGGCGGTCAGCGCGTTGATGAGCTGGTAGCGGAAGGATGCGCGGTTAATCGTCCGCGCCCGCAGAGAATCGTTTTAGGCCGCGGTTAATCGTTTTCGGCCGCGGTTAATCGTTTTCGCCCGCGGTTAATCGTTTTCGCCATAGGGCGCTGCGGCGATGCCGGGTTCCGGGTCGGGGTGGCGGCCCGCGTGTTCGATCACAAACGCAAAGATGCGGCCGTTTTCACGCGCAAAGTCGGCAGCGTCCGAACACACGGTTTCAATTTTTGCGGCGTCTTCTTCCAGCACCGGGTCGCCGGAGTGCAGGCGGTACAGCCACAACACCACGCCCGTCTTGTGGTCCAGGACCGTGTCGCACAGGCAGTCGTACAGCGCATCCAGGTTGCCGCCGAAGTACTCGGGGAAATCCACCGCCTTGACGATGGCGCGAAGCACCGCTGAACGACTGCGGGCGGGGTCACAGTTGGCAACGAACAAGGACAAGCCAAGCTCGTGCGAGGCGTCCACGACGGCCTTCTTGTCCAGCCCCTCATGAGGCAGCGCTCCCCCGCGCAGAAGCTGCTTCTGCAACGTAGATTGGCCATTGCGCGTCATGCCTGAGCCTCCTTGAAAAAGGCGATCACTTCTTCGTTACGCTGCATCGTATCGGCATAACCCAGTTCGATCAATCGCTTGGTGTAGCTGGATTCGAATAGCAGATACGACATCAGCGCACCGCCGCCAGGACGGCCTGGGTCGGACGATACACCGAGTACGCGGAAAAGAGCACGGGCTTGCGCGGGCATGTCATCCAAGTGCTCAAGCGCCATCGTATCCAGCGACTGGCTGGGGGTGATGGTCAGCACCTGGATGCGGCGCACGTTGATCTGCGCGCCCTCCGGCGTCGCGTGGTCCATCAGGTAGTTGATGCGTTCCAGGCGCTCGACGTCCACCGACAGGCCGTCCAGGAAAATGCTGGACAGCGCATGCCCGCCCACCTGGGCCAGCGACGGATAGGGCGGAGAATCTTCCCGGTTCTCGGGATGGGTGTCATCCCGAAAGCCCGTGCCGATCACCAGCACGCGATGGGCGCCCAGGTGTATGGCGGGGCTGATCGGCGCCAGTTGCCGCATGGACCCGTCGCCGCACCATTCGCCCTTGCCGTGCACCGGCACCTGGCGCGCGGGAAACACGAACGGGATGGACGACGAGGCCATCAGATGGTCGATGCCGATAGGCGTGGGTATGGCCAGCCGCAAGTAGCGATGCCAGGGTTCGATGGGCGTGTGCGCCTGGTAGAACGTAAGGTGCTCGCCGCTGGTGTAGCCCGACGCCGTGATCGCCAGCGCCGACAGCGACCCGCGCTCGAGGTTGCCGCGCAGGTGGTCGAAGTTCAGCACGCGGCCCAGCAGCGCCTCCATGGGGCTGTTGTCCAGCAGCGACTGCGGCCGCTTGCGCGTCAGGCCCGAATACATCCAGCCCAGCGCCAGCAACCCCAGCCAACGCACACCCGTGCGAATCAGGCCGGGCGCGTCGGCGCGGTAAATCATGTCGGTGTTCAGCGACGACCACAAGCGGCGGATACGGCGCACACCCAGGTGCGGGCGGTCGGCGCGGCACGCCAGCGCAGCGGCGTTGATGGCCCCCGCCGAGGTGCCGCAGATGATGTCGAAGGGATTCTGAAAGCGCGAATGCCAGTCAGGGTCCAGCAAGTCCATGATGGCGCTTAGCACGCCCACCTGGTACGCGGCCCGCGCGCCCCCACCCGTCAGGACCAGACCGGTCGGCGTGCGTGGGCACGCCGGACCGGCGGGACTGACTTCAACGTGGCGTGTTGACATCGACCACAGTCATCGCGGTCATGTTCACAATGCGGCGCACGGTCGAGCTTGAGGTCAGGATGTGCACCGGCGCGTTGCAGCCCAGCAGGAACGGGCCAACCGCCACGTTGCCGCCCGCCGCCGTCTTGAGCAGGTTGTAGGCGATGTTGCCGGAATCCACGTTCGGGCACACCAGCAGGTTGGCCTCGCCTTTGAGCGTGGACGACGGCAGGATGCGCATGCGCAGCGCTTCGTCCAGCGCGCAATCGCCGTGCATTTCGCCGTCGATTTCAAGCTCGGGCTCTTTTTCGCGCACGATTTCAAGCGCGCGACGCATCTTGGCGCCCGACGCGGAACTGCCCGATCCGAAATTCGATCGCGACAGCAGCGCCACCTTGGGAGCCAGGTACATACGGCGCATTTCGTTGGCGGCCGCGATAGTGAATTCGGCGATCTGCTCGGCGGTAGGTTCGTCGTTGACGTGCGTGTCCACCAACACCACCGTGCGCTCGTTGAGCAGCAGGATGTTCATGGCGGCATACACGTTGTGGCCCGGGCGCCGGCCGATCACTTCGTCCACGAACCGCAGGTGATCGTGGTAGGCGCCCACCGAGCCGCAGACCATGCCGTCGGCATCGCCCAGGTGCACCATCATCGCGCCGATCAAGGTCATGCGGCGGCGCATTTCCACGCGCGCCATTTCCTTGGTGATGCCGCGCCGGCACATGCGTTCCCAGTACGTCGTCCAGTATTGATGGAAGCGTTCGTCGTATTCGGGGTTGGTCACTTCAACGTCTTCACCCAGGCGCAGGCGCAGACCCAGCTTTTCGATACGGGTCAGCAGCACCGATGGGCGGCCCACCAGGATGGGGCGGGCCAGGCCTTCGTCAACCACGACCTGCACCGCGCGCAGCACGCGTTCGTCTTCGCCTTCCGCGAACACGATGCGCGCCGGGCCGCCTTCGCGCACGATGCGCTTGGCGGCCGAGAACAGCGGCTTCATGAACGCGCCCGAGTGGTACACGAACTGCTGCAACTGTTCTTCGTAGGCTTCCAGGTCGGCCAGCGGGCGCGTGGCCACACCGCCTTCCATGGCGGCCTTGGCCACGGCCGGCGCGATACGCACGATCAAACGCGGGTCGAACGGCTTGGGGATCAGGTATTCCGCGCCAAAAGAGATATCGAACGTGCCGTAGGCCGCGGCCACGACTTCGTTCTGTTCTTCCTGGGCCAGCTGGGCAATGGCGTAGACCGCCGCCTTTTCCATTTCACGCGTGATGGTGGTGGCGCCCACGTCCAGCGCGCCCCGGAAAATGTACGGGAAGCACAGGACGTTGTTGACCTGGTTCGGGTAGTCGGAACGGCCCGTGGCCATGACCACGTCATCGCGAACGGAATGCGCCAGTTCGGGCAGGATTTCCGGCGTGGGATTGGCCAGCGCCAGGATCAGCGGACGCGTGCCCATGGCCGCAACCATCTCGGGCTTGAGCACGCCACCGGCGGACAGGCCCAGGAACACGTCGGCGTCCTGAATCACTTCAGCCAGCTTGCGGGCATCGGTCTTTTGCGCGAAGCGCGCCTTGTCCGGGTCCATGAGTTCGACACGGCCTTCGTAGACCACGCCTTCAATGTCGGTAACCCAGATGTTTTCCAGCGGCAGGCCCAGGTCCACCATCAAGTCCAGGCACGCCAGGGCAGCAGCGCCCGCGCCCGAGGTCACGACCTTGACCTTCTTGATGTCCTTGCCCACGACCTTCAAGCCGTTGATGAACGCGGCCGATACCGTGATGGCGGTGCCGTGCTGGTCGTCGTGGAACACGGGAATCTTCATGCGCTCGCGCAGCTTGCGCTCGACGGTGAAGCATTCGGGCGCCTTGATGTCTTCCAGGTTGATGCCGCCGAAAGTGGCTTCCAGCCCGGCAATGATCTCGACCAGCTTGTCCGGATCGGTTTCATTGATTTCGATGTCGAACACATCCAGGCCGGCAAACTTCTTGAACAGCACCGCCTTGCCTTCCATGACGGGCTTGGAGGCCAGCGCGCCGATGTTGCCCAGGCCCAGCACAGCTGTGCCGTTGGTGATCACGCCCACCAGGTTGCCGCGTGCGGTGTAGCGAAACACATTGGCCGGATCCGCCACGATTTCTTCACAGGCCGCCGCCACGCCGGGCGAATACGCCAACGCCAGATCGCGTTGGTTGGTCAGCTGCTTGGTCGGGGTGACCGAGATTTTTCCGGGGCGACCGTGCTCGTGATATTCAAGGGCGGCTTTGCGAAGGTTGGCATCCATAGGGGCGGCTACTGGCTATAAGTGAAACAGAGGGAGGAATTCTATTCCCATGGCGCGCGCCGCGATACGTTTGCGAAAGCGCTGGTGAAAGCTCGCCCACCGGACGGGGCAGGCGCCGAAATCTTACAGCAACCTGAACACATTTCAGGTTTCATTGGGCAGGAATAAGGGAAAACGACCCGCGGGATCGAACAGCGTCTTGACGCGGGCGTCCAGCCGAAACGTCGCCAAGCCGGGGGTCGCCGGGGACGGCACATGGGCGCCCGGCTGCGGCTCGGGCTGGGGCTTGCTAGAGGGCGGCACATCAATCAGCGTGACGCTTTGCACCCAGGCCAGCGTACCGCCATGCCCCAACAGCAAATGCGCCAGGTTCACCGTGGCCGGCGCCTGCGGCTTCAGGGCGTCCAGCCGATAGCGGCCCAGCCAGTGATAGCCGTCGTTCGTTGCGAACGCGTCGCCGCCCGAGGCCAGCTGGAACAGCGCGGGCACCAGGGCCTGCACGGTGGCTGATCGCAGGGGCTGCACGTCGGCCTCGCCAAACGGCCCCAAGGTTTCCTCAACGCCGTCGGCCAGCATCACGTCCACCCCGAGCACGCCCGAGGCCGCGCAGCAACCCGCGGGCCACGGCGCCGGTGCGGCCAGCCATTCGGCCAAGGTCATGGCGTCAGGAAAACCGGCGAACTGCCGCAGCCCGGCCTGGGCCAGCGCGGCCATCGGCACGCCGGGCTGCGCGCGCCAGCGCGGGGTGTCGCCGGCCAGGCGCGCCAAGCCCGCCAACCGCGACGGGTCGATACGCAAACGCGGCGCGCTGCTCGCCGCGTAAGGCCCCGTTGCGCCCTCCAGCGCCATCACGACGCGATATTCGGCGCACAGCGCGCGGGCGTGCGCCACGTCGCCGTCACGCGCGGGCGTCAGAATGGCTTGCGCGCCACCCGGGCCGTTCTCGCCCAGATCAACAACCTGGCCTTGGCAAAGCAGCGTCAGCCGCTGCATGAAAGCGGCCCATGGCGTTTGCGCGGGCCGCCTGCCAAGCAGGAAAGCGCGCCGGGATGGCTGCATGACTACAATTCCTTTTTGCTTCAAAGACGCTTTTCGAGAATCCAATGCCCCGCCTTGCCGCTCGCACTCAAGACTTTCTGACATTCCAGGTAGTGGAACTATTCAAGCAGGCGCAGGCGCTACAGGCGGCGGGCCACGACATTATCAGCCTGGGCATCGGCGAACCGGACTTTACCGCGCCGCCCCAGGTGGTGGAAGCGCTGGAACGCGCCGCCCGCGCCGGGCTTAGCGGCTACGGCCCGCCCGCCGGGCTGATGCCGCTACGCGAGGCCATTGCGCAGTTCTACCACGACAAGTTCGGCGCCAAGATCAATCCGGCGCGCGTTATTGTCACGGCCGGCGCATCCGGTGCACTGACGCTGGCGTGCGCGGCGCTGGTCAACCACGGCGGCGAAGTCCTGATGCCTGACCCGTCCTACCCGGCCAACAGCAACTTCGTGCTGGCGGCGGGCGGCGTGCCGCGCTTGATTCCCAGTTCCGCCGCCAAACGCTTCCAGCTGTCGGCGGACGACGTGGCCCGGCATTGGACGCCCGCGACGCAGGGCGTGCTGGTGGCGTCACCCAGCAACCCCACCGGCACATCCATCGCACACGAAGAACTGGCGCAACTGCTGGCGCAGGTTCGTGCGCGCGACGGCTTTGCCATCGTCGATGAAATCTACCTGGGATTGTCGTATGAAAACGCGCCGCGATCCGCGCTAACGCTGGACGATGACATCATCGTCATCAACAGTTTCTCGAAATTCTTTCACATGACCGGCTGGCGCCTGGGCTGGATGATCGTGCCGGAAGACATGGTGGCGCCCGTGGAAAAAATCGCCGCCAGCCTGGCGATCTGCGCGCCCACGCTGGCCCAGCACGCCGCGCTGGCATGCTTTACCGAACAGGCGATGAAAACCTTCGAGCACCGGCGTGAAGCGTTCAAGCAGCGGCGCGACTACCTGTTGCCCGAATTCGAACGCCTGGGCATCCACGTACCCGTCAAGCCAGACGGCGCGTTCTATATCTATGCCGACATCAGCAACCTGGGCATGGACAGCGCCACGTTTTCGCAGCAGCTGCTGCTGCAAGCCGGCGTGGCTGCCGTGCCGGGACTGGATTTCGGGCCGGCCCACGGCAAGCACACCATGCGCTTTTCCTACGCGACGGGGCTGGACCGCCTGGAGGAAGCCGTGGCCCGCATCGGCAAGCTGCTGCAACGCTGATCCGCCATTTGCCGGCGCAGCCGGCGGTCGTTGCGATACCGTCCCAATGAAAAAGCGCGCTCGGTAAAGAGCGCGCTTTTTCGTCTGGCCGGCCGGGCGGTATCGGGCGTACCGGGTGTCCGGTATCAGTCCCGTGCCAGGGCAATGCCCGATGCCAGGGCCAAGCGCCGGCGTTCCGCCTGGACCTTGGCGCCGTAGCCGTTGTCGTCCGGCCCCGTGGAACCCACGTAGCAGGCCAGCCCGGCGTCGACCGAACCGCGCCGGTTGATACAGTCGCGCAGAATCGTCGCCCCGACGCCGATGTTGGCGGCTGGGTCCAGGGCGGTCTTGCCCACGGCGTCGAATTTGTCCTGGTGCACGCTGGTCATCACCTGCATCAGGCCTTGCGCGCCCACATGGCTTTCGGCCAGCGGGTTATAGCGCGACTCGATGGCGATGACCGCCAGCACCAGCAAGGGGTCCAGCTGCTTTTCGCGGCTGACCTTGTAGACGGTGTTCAACAGCGGGCCGGTAGCGTCATACGCCACCTTGTATTTGCGCGAGATATAGTTGCGCAACGCTTCTGCCTGCGGGCCGGTCGCCGACAAGGCGGGCTTCTTGGGCACCGGCGGCGCGACGCGCGCCGGCCCCAGCATGCCGGTGGCATTGCTGGCAGGAGCGGTTGGTACGGCCATGGCAATTGCCGACGCCGTGTCGGAACCCAGTTCGGAGCCGGTGTCGGGTTCGACGCCGGTTTGCATGGATGAAGGCGCTAGGGCGGTCAACAAGGCTTTGTGCACTTGCAATGCCTGGTCGCGCAAACCTGGCAGGGCAAATCCCATGCTTACCGTCACAATCACTGCAATGCCCAGATAGACTGAGCAAATACGCAAGGACTCGGCAAGATATTCGTGCACTCCTTGGGCCATATTCCTGAACAGGCTGGCCACTGACGCATCGGGCATGAAAACCTCCTGCGTGGAAAAAGAGGGAGTCAATGTTAACCTCTCTTTCGACCTCAAATGTAACCAAATCGCTGGGATCTGTAGTGAAATACCGCGACCTTAGAGACTTCCTCGCCCAACTTGAACGCATGGGCGACCTCAAACGCATTGCCGCGCCGGTGTCCACCCGGCTGGAAATGACCGAGATTTCCGACCGCGTGCTGCGCGCCGAAGGCCCGGCCCTGCTATTTGAAAAAGCGCTGCACGACGGCCAACCGGCGCAGATGCCGGTGCTGACCAATCTGTTCGGCACGCCGTCCCGGGTGGCGCGCGGCATGGGCGCCGACAACGTCAGCGCACTGCGCGATATCGGCGAACTGCTGGCGTCGCTGCGCGAGCCCGAAGCCCCCAAGGGCCTGCGCGATGCGCTGGCCAAGGTGTCGATGCTGAAAGCGGCGCTGTGGGACATGAGCCCGAAAAACGTCAAGAGCCCGGCCTGCCAGGAAATTGTCTGGGAAGGCAAGGATGTGGACCTGACCCGCTTGCCGATCCAGACCTGCTGGCCCGGCGATGTGGCGCCGCTTCTGACCTGGGGCCTGGTCATCACGCGCGGCCCCAACGCCAAGCGGCAGAACCTGGGCATCTATCGCCAGCAGCTGCTGGGCCCGAACAAGCTCATCATGCGCTGGCTGTCGCATCGCGGCGGCGCGCTGGATTTTCGTGACCACGCGCTGGCCAACCCCGGCACGCCGTTCCCCATCGCCGTCGCTCTGGGCGCCGACCCGGCCACCACGCTGGGCGCCGTGACGCCCGTGCCCGACAGCCTGTCCGAATACCAATTTGCCGGCCTGCTGCGCGGTTCGCGCACCGAAGTTGCCCAGGCGCTGGGCAGCAACCTGTCGGTACCGGCGTGGGCCGAGATCGTGCTGGAAGGCCATCTGCTGCCCTCCTCCGACCCGCGCGCCGTCAAGCCCGTGGTGCCGGACGGCGTGAACCCGCCGCCCAACAGCGACTACGAGATGGCGCTGGAAGGACCGTACGGCGACCACACCGGTTACTACAACGAGCAGGACTGGTTTCCGGTGTTCACCGTCGAACGCATCACGATGCGGCGCAACCCCATTTACCATTCCACCTACACCGGCAAGCCGCCCGACGAGCCCGCCGTGCTGGGCGTGGCGCTTAACGAAGTGTTCGTGCCGCTGCTGCGCCGCCAGCTGCCGGAAATCGTCGACTTCTACCTTCCACCGGAAGGGTGCAGCTATCGGCTGGCGGTGGTGTCGATCCGCAAGCAATACGCGGGGCACGCCAAGCGCGTCATGTTCGGGCTGTGGAGCATTCTGCGCCAGTTCATGTACACCAAGTTCATCGTGGTGGTGGACGAAGACATCAACCCGCGCGACTGGAAGGAAGTAGTCTGGGCGATGACGACGCGCATGGACCCCGTGCGCGATACGCTGCTTGTCGAAAACACCCCCATCGACTATCTGGACTTCGCCTCGCCGGTCTCGGGGCTGGGCGGCAAGATGGGCTTGGACGCCACCAACAAATGGCCCGGCGAAACCCAACGCGAATGGGGCACGCCCATCACGATGGATGCCGACGTCAAGAAACGTGTGGACGATATCTGGGGTCAGCTGGGCCTGTAGTTGTGGCTGTGGCGTGCAGCCCGTGGCCGCACGGTCAGGCTTTGGTACTGACCAAAAAAAACCCCGCGATGCAGAGGCATCGCGGGGTTTTTTGTGGCGCTTTTTTATGGCGCAAGCCGAAGCAAGGTTGAACGCGTTATTCGTCGTCCTGGCGCGAGCTTTGCCACATCTTGAACAGCTGCCAGCCGACCAATGCGCCGCCCGCGATCTTGAGCAGCTTGAAGCGCTTGCCGCCGCGCATCAGCAAGGTCGAGACGGACGAGGTGACGACCGGATAACGACGCGCCAGCGTGATGGCCTGCAAGGCCCAGCGCGACGCCCCGCCCGCAGCCAGCCGGGGTAAAAGTCCCCGGATGATCGCGGCGGGTTCCAGCCGATGGCCGGTCGTCACGATGTCATGCACCAGCGATTCGCGTTCGATGGCGGCGCGGGCGCGCAGCAATTCGATGCGCACGGCGCGATCCACGGTGGGAGACCTTTTCGACATGGTTCAGTCCTCCTCGCGTCGGCGCGCCGGGGGCTCGTCGTCTTGCGCGTCGCGCACCCGTTCAAGCAGTTCCGCGTCGCGGCTCAGCTCGTCAAGGGTGGCCGCAAAGGGCACCGCGCCATAGACCAGGCCATGGCGCACGACCAGCAACAACGCAATGCCCACAATGCCGTAGAACGCCGCCAGCAGGCCCAGGGCCATGTAGCGGTCTTCGGTGGGCCAGAACAGCACCGCCACCGTTACCGTGAACACCAGCACCGCAAGCGTCAAAAAGAGCAACGCCGCGAAGGCCATGCCCAGCAGCTTGAGCAGGCGCGCCTTTTCGTCGGCGGCTTCCAGCGCAAGCAGCTCCAGGCGGGTGCGCAGCAGCCCGACCAGGCTGGACGCGACGCCGAAAACAGATTTTCGTAGACCCATGTTGTCAGGAACGGCGGGCGGGCAGCGCCGGCATGCCGACGTTGCCCGCCCGATCGTTCAAACCAATCAGCGGCGGCTGATCAGCAAGCCGAGCAGCAGGCCGGTCACGCCTGCGATGCCGATGGCTTGCCAGGGGTTGTCATGCACGTAGTCGTCGGTGGCGCGAGCGGCTTTGCGGCCACGTTCCAGCACGGCGTCTTGCGCTTCATAAAGGGCTTCGCGGGTGCGCTTGAGCGAGGTCATGGCGCGCTCGCGCAATTCGTTGGCCTTTTCGCCCGTGGTGCCGGCCGCTTCGCGCAGCAGGTTTTCGGCGTCGTTCAGGCTGGTCTTGACACTGTCGATCAGTTTTTCTTTTGCGACTTCTTCGGATTTTCTCGTGGCCATTTTTTTGAGCTCCTGTTGTGTGTCTATGACAAAAATATAATACCAGCCGCCCTGCCCGCAGCAAGACGTGCTTGATACCGTGTGCTACTTGATCTGCGTAATTTCAACCGCTGATTTCACGCCTGATTGATCTATGTCTTGCTTCATCACCAGGTTCACCGCCGGGCAATACCAATCGGTGACCGTCGTGTTCATGCCGGGTATCGGAATGGTCAGGCCCTGGAACGTGGCCATGGTGGGGTCGGAGTTGCGCGTGTAGGTGACCGGGTGGCAGGACTGGTTGCCCAACGCCGTGTTCAACGACGTTTTCTGGCCCACGCTTTTCTCGCCGATGCGCACCGTGGTGCTGGGCTGGCCCCCGACCGGCGCTTCTTTGCCGATCTTCAAGCGGAACGACGAGCCGGGCAGCTTTTGCCCGGCGTTCAGTTTGCCGTCGTAGGCAAACAAGCCCAGCATGCGCAGGTCGAACTGGCCCTCGGAAGGCTTGGGGGCTTCGCCCGCCGAGGCATAGCGCAGGAAGGTGGCCTGCCCGCCCTTGACCGTCATCAGGTAATCCAGCTTGGACTTGCCCGGCGGCAGGCCCGCGTAGCCAAACGTGGCCACGCCTTGCACGCGCGCCCGGCAGTTATCGCCATTGCTTTTGGTAACTTCGGTGAAGGTCAGGTCCGCGCCCAGGGACAGGTTGCCCGAGCCGGTCAACTGCACCGCGCCACCGTCGTGCATGAACTGGGCGTCGCAAACGCCCGCCTGCACCGACGCCGAGGCGCCCACCGCGCCCATGCACAACACCAAGGATGCGATTTTTTGCATCGTCAATTACCACTCCAGAATTCGGGACTTGCCACCCACGGCTGGCGGCGGCTGGGTTGATACTACACCGGTTGCCGTGCCCGACATATGTCCACTCGTGTCGGCTAATCGCTGCCCGCCAAATAAATTCTGGATATATGAATTCAAGAAATCAAAAGTTGTGGGGATGAAGGCCCGTCCCTATGATCGGGGGATATTTTGCCGGGTACGCCCGAGGCGGGCACACGATGAAGCTTTTCCCGATTTTTGCTGACCTGAAGGGTCGGCGGGTGCTGGTGGTGGGTGGCGGCGCGGTAGCCGAACGCAAAACGCTGGCACTGCTGGAAGCCTCCGCCCAAGTGGTGCTGGGCGCGCCGGAACTGACGCAGGCATTGACCGAACTGGTGGCCCAGGGCCGCGTTGAACATTTGCCGGGCCGCTTTGACGCCGCCTGGCTGGAGGACGTCTGGCTGGTGGTGGCCGCCACCGACGACCGCGCGGCCAACGCCGCCGTGTCCGAGGCGGCCGGCGCGCGCCGCATCTTTACGAATGTGGTGGACGACCCGGAGCTATCGTCGTTCCAGGTGCCGTCCATCGTCGACCGCTCGCCGGTCATCGTCGCCATTTCGTCGTCGGGCGTCGCGCCCGTGCTGGCGCGCCGCGTGCGCGAGCGCATCGAATCCCTGTTCGACCACACGTTGGGCCAGCTGGCCGCGTTGGCCGCAACCTATCGCAAGCGTATCCGCGCCAGCCATCCCGACCTGGGCGCGCGCCGCCGCTTCTATGACTGGCTGCTGGACGGCCCAGTGGCCGGCCTGCTGCGCCAGCAACAACCCGCCCAGGCCGAAGCCGCGCTGAGCCAGGCGCTGGACAAACCGCTTGCGCCCGCTGAAGGCAGCGTCGTGCTGGTGGGCGCCGGCCCCGGCGACCCCGGGCTGCTGACATTGAAGGCGCTGCGCGCGCTGAACGAAGCCGACGTCATCCTCTACGACCGCTTGGTCAGCGACGCCGTCATGTCGCTGGCCCGCCGCGACGCCGACCGCATTTGCGTGGGCAAGCTGCCCGGCGAAAACCATCACGCTACCCAGGCTCGCATTCACGCCCTGCTGGTCGAGCACGCGCAAGCAGGCAAGCGCGTGGTGCGGCTGAAAGGGGGCGACGCCTTTATTTTTGGCCGGGGCGGCGAAGAACTGGAACATCTGCGCGCGCATGGCGTGCGCTTTGAAGTGGTGCCCGGCATTACGGCGGCGCTGGCCTGTGCGGCCTATGCCGGCATTCCGCTGACGCATCGCGAGCACGCCCAATCGGTGCGGCTGATCACGGCGCATTGCCGCGAAGACGAAGACAACCTGGACTGGCCCGCGCTGGCGCGTGAAAAGCAGACCTTGGCTTTCTATATGGGCGTGGGGCAGCTGGAACTCTTGACCCGGCGCCTGCTGGGCCATGGCCGCGCAGCCGACACCCCGTTCGCGTTGATCGAAAACGGCAGCCGGCCGGAACAGCGGGTGCTGTCGGGCACGCTGCAAGCGCTGCCCGAACTCGCGGCCGAACATGGCATCCGGTCCCCCGCCCTGTTGATCGTGGGTGAGGTGGCCGGGCTGGCACCAAAGCTGCGATGGTTCGGCCAACACATCGACGGGGAAGCGGTTAGCGCACCTGGCGCGTGAGCTGCGTTGCGCAGGCCCCGGCTGCCGGATCGGCAGGCGGCCGAGACGCTAGCTAGCCGGATCACTAGCTAGCCGGTTCACTAGCTAGCCGGATCGCCAGACAGCCTGGCCGACAGACAGTCGCCCGCCGGGCTCCCCCCGTCAGACCGTCTTCTGGGTCGTACCGAAGATGCGGTCGCCCGCGTCACCCAGGCCGGGCATGATGTAGCCGTGTTCGTTCAGGCCGTCATCGATGGACGCCGTATAGATATGCACGTCGGGGTGCTTGGACAGCACGGCGTCGATGCCCACGGGCGCGGCCACCAGTACCAAGGCGCGGATTTCCTTGCAGCCGGCGCGCTTGAGCAAATCAATAGCGGCGACCATCGAACCGCCAGTGGCCAGCATCGGGTCGACAATCAGCGCCAGGCGCTGGTCCAGCTCGCCGACCAGGCGTTCCAGGTAGGTATGGGCTTCCAACGTCTCTTCGTTGCGGGCCACGCCCACCACGCTCACCTTGGCGCCGGGAATCAGGCTGAGCACGCCGTCCAGCATGCCGATGCCGGCGCGCAGGATCGGCACCACGGTGACCTTCTTGCCGGCGATCTTCTCGACCTGGACCTGTCCACACCAGCCCTCGACGGTGGCGGGCGCCAGCGGCAGGTCCTTGGACGCTTCGTACGTCAGCAGCGCGCCCACTTCCTGCGACAACTCTCGAAAGCTCTTGGTGCTGAGGTCGGCGCGACGCATGATCCCGAGCTTATGGCGGATCAGCGGGTGGCGGATTTCGTGCACGGGCATGTGCGTAATTCTCCAGAATATTGAAATACAGGGTTTGTCGCCTCAGGCGGCCGTTCGCATGCCGCAACTGAGGATCGTAATCGGTTTAAAGCCCTTGGGGGGCAGCAAGCGCACATCGTGCGCGCCGCGTGGGGGCCACCTTCATTGATCGGCCAGCCATGCGATCAGGGCGTCGTCGAAAGCCCGGACGGCCCCCGCCTGTTCGTGGTTCACGATGCTGACGACCACGTAGCGCTTGCCGCTGGCTCCCAGCACGTAGCCGGCGATGGATCGCACGTCGCGCAGCGAGCCGGTCTTCAGGTGCGCCATGCCCTGCGTGCCATCGCCCTTCAGGCGGCGGCGCACCGTGCCATCCACCCCGGCAATGGCAAAGGACGAAATGTACTCGGGCATGACCGGCGAATTCCACGCCACGGTCAACATCGAGGCCAGGCTGTCGGCCGACACCCGGGCCTCGCGCGACAGGCCCGCACCGTTGTCGATGACCAGTTCGGGCATGTCCAGGCCCTGCTTGACCAAGGCGCCCTTGGCCGCCGCTTCGCTGCTGGTCACCGTGGCCGGCCGCCGGCCGCGCTCGGCGCCCAGCGTTAGCAGCAGCGTGCGCGCCATGACGTTGTTGCTGCGCTTGTTGATCTGGCGGATGACCTCGGACAAGGTCGGGGATTCATGCGAGGCCAGCACCACGGCGTCCGCCGGCACCATGCCCGATTTGACCTGCCCCTTGAACGTGCCGCCCAGCTCTTTCCACAACATGCGGAAGATTTCGGTGGCGTAATCCGGCTGCGACAGCGCCAGCCGATACAGGCTGAATTCGCCGCAAGACCCGGCCACCTTGCCGCCGACCCGGATCGTCACGCCCTGCTGGGTAATGAGGGGTTCCGTCGTGACGACCGGGGGGCCGGGACAGCGGACGTCGCTCCATTGCACGCTGCCTTCAATCTTCAGACCGGGCAAGGGCGGGTCGATCAGCGGCACCCATTTCTGGGCCACGGGGTCGGGCGTGAACAACAGGCGCAGCGCGCCAAAACCCACCATTAGCGCATCGGGGCTGGCGTTGTAGGCGCGGTCCGGGGCGCCGTCGAAAGCGCCCGGGTCCGTGGCGACCTGGCCGAAAATGCTGCGGTCGATGACCAGGTCATTGATTTGCTTGACGCCGCGCAGACGCAGTTCGCGCAGCAGCGCCCACAGGTCCTGCATCAGAAACTGGGGGTCGCCGCCCGCACGCAGGTACAGGGGGCCGGCCAGGACGCCGCGGGCGTCGGGCCGGGCGCCGGGGGCCGTCATGAATTCGGTGCGCCAGACGTAATTCGGGCCCAGCTCGGACAACGCGGCCCACGTCGTGACCAGTTTCATCACCGACGCCGGGTTGCGCGGTTCTTTCGCGTTCAGCGCGATCAGCCGCTGCCCGCCCAGTTCTTGCACCACCAGCGACAGCGAACTGTCGGGCAACTTGCTGGCCTTCCAGGCGTTCACGACGTTGGGCGGCAGGCCCTGGACCTGCGCGCAGGCGCTGCCGGCCGACAGGGCCACCAGCGCGCCGGCCAGCCACCGCTTCAGCTTGCCCCACCGCTTCATCGCTTGTCCCGTCATGCCTTGTCCACCGGTTGCTATTGCTCTCAAGACCGAGAGCATACAAAACCTGGGACGGTTGCGGGCGGCGGGCAGATCCGACCCTGATAACCTTCGCCTTTACAATAGCCGGTTGCCCCGAGCTAGCCCGGCCGCCGCCATCAGCGTTTACCGGGCCGCCCCTCCTGACAGACAGATACCCGCAGATACCCGCGTGACCCAGTCCCTGACCGTTTCCGACTTCAATTACGAGCTGCCGCCAGAACTTATCGCGCAGACGCCCGCCGCCCAGCGCACGGGCAGCCGCCTGCTGCATATGGACGCAGCCAGCCAGCTGCACGACCGCCAGTTCGCCGACCTGGTCGGCCTGTTGCGGCCGAACGACCTGCTGGTGTTCAACGACACCCGCGTCATCAAGGCGCGGCTGGCGGGCCACAAGATCACCGGCGGCAAGATCGAAGTGCTGGTCGAACGCATCACCGAGTCCGACCGCGTGCTGGCCCATGTGCGCGCCAGCAAATCGCCGGGGCCGGGAATGGTGCTGCGCCTGGCCGATGCCTTTGACGCCACCGTGCTGGGCCGCGAAGGCGAGCTCTTCGATATCCGCTTTCCCGGCCCGGTCCTGCACCTGCTGGACGCGCACGGCGCCACGCCGCTGCCGCCCTACATCACGCACGCGGCCGACGCGGGCGACGACGATCGCTACCAGACCGTCTACGCCCGCGAGCCCGGCGCGGTGGCCGCCCCCACGGCCGGCCTGCACTTTGACCAGCCCACGCTGGACCGACTGGCCGACCTGGGCATCGCACGCGCTTTTGTCACGCTGCACGTGGGCGCGGGCACCTTCCAGCCGGTGCGGGTCGACAACCTGGCCGACCACATCATGCACGCCGAATGGTTCACGGTGCCGCAAGCCACGGTGGACGCCATCGCCGCCACCCGCGCCAAGGGCGGCCGCGTGATCGCCGTGGGCACCACCAGCGTGCGCGCGCTGGAATCGGCGGCGGCGCAAACCGAAGGGCGCACGGCCCCCGGCCTGCCGCTGGCCGCCGCCCAGGGCGACACCCGCCTTTTCATCACCCCCGGCTACCGGTACCGCGTCGTGGACGCCCTGGTCACCAACTTTCACCTTCCCCAGTCGACCCTGCTGATGCTGGTGTCGGCGCTGGCCGGCGTCGAGCCGATCCGCCGCGCCTACGCCCATGCGGTGGCCCAGCGCTACCGCTTCTTCAGCTATGGCGACGCCATGTTTATCGAGTCCCCCGCCCCATGACCGGTCTGAACTTTGAACTGCTAGCCACCGACGGCGGCGCCCGCCGCGGCCGCATCACGCTGAACCATGGCGTGGTCGAGACGCCCATCTTCATGCCCGTGGGCACCTATGGCAGCGTCAAGGCCATGATGCCGCACGAGCTTAAAGAGATTGGCTCGCAGATCGTGCTGGGCAACACGTTTCACCTGTGGCTGCGTCCGGGCACGGACATCATGGAAAAGCACGGCGGCCTGCACGGCTTCATGCAATGGGACAAGCCCATCCTGACCGACTCGGGCGGCTTCCAGGTGTTCAGCCTGCAAGGCATGCGCAAGATCACCGAGGAAGGCGTGAAGTTTGCGTCGCCCATCGACGGCGCGCGGCTGTTCCTGACGCCCGAAGAATCGATGCGTATCCAGCGTTCGCTCAATTCCGACATCGTGATGGTGTTCGACGAATGCACGCCGTACGAAATCGACGGCCGCCCCGCCACGGTCGAGGAAGCCGCCCGGTCCATGCGCATGTCGTTGCGCTGGGCGCGCCGCTCGCGTGACGAATTCGACCGCCTGGGCAACCCCAACGCGCTGTTCGGCATCGTGCAGGGCGGCATGTACGAATCGCTGCGCGACGAATCGCTGGCCGGCCTGCAAGACATCGGTTTTCACGGTTACGCCATCGGCGGCCTGTCGGTGGGCGAGCCCAAAGAAGACATGATGCGCATCCTGGCGCACGTCACGCCCAAGCTGCCGGCCCAGGCGCCGCGCTACCTGATGGGCGTGGGCACGCCGGAAGACCTGGTCGAAGGCGTCAGCCGCGGCGTGGACATGTTCGATTGCGTCATGCCCACCCGCAACGCGCGCAACGGCTGGCTGTTCACGCGCTTTGGCGACGTCAAGATCCGCAACGCCAAGTACCGCGACGACACCCGCCCGCTGGACCCCAGCTGCGGCTGCCACACCTGCGGCAACTTCTCGCGCGCCTACCTGCACCACCTGCAACGGGCCAACGAGATCACCGGCGCGCGCCTGAACACGCTGCACAACCTGCATTTCTACCTGACGATCATGCAGGAAATGCGCGAAGCCATCGGGCAAGGACGCTTTGACGCCTGGCGCGCGCAGTTCGCCGCCGACCGGGCGCGCGGCATCGAATAACCGGGCCTTTTTCCAGGGGGGGTCTTTTTTATCGGGATTCCGTCCCCATAGATTGGGATCCATCCCTAGTGAAAGGCCGGCAATAACATAGATACAATAGTCGGCTTGCCCTATCCATGGCTCGCGCGGGGATGGGCGCATAACAACACAGCTAAGGGGTTTGGCAATGACCCACGGTTACATAGAGAACCCGGGCATGGCTGGCCGTAGCAACAAACAACCCACACAGACTTAAACGCAGGAGAATTCAATGTCCGTTATCGATACCGCAAGCCTCGTCGTGGCACAAGCCGCCGCCCCTGAAGGTAATGCGTTGATGGGCATGTTGCCCATCGTCCTGATGTTCGTGATCCTCTACTTCCTGATGATCCGCCCGCAGATGAAGCGTCAGAAGGAACACCGCAACCTGATCGCCGCCCTGGCCAAGGGCGACGAAGTGGTCACGGCCGGCGGCATGCTGGGCAAGGTCACCAAGGTCAACGACAGCTACGTGACCGTTGAAGTGTCCGAACTGGCCGACAAGCCCGTTGAAGTCATCATGCAGAAGTCGTCGGTTTCGACGGTGCTTCCTAAAGGAACCATCAAGGCCCTTTAAGCGTCTAATAGGAGCCCCGTCGGGCTCTTATTACGTTTGACGGGACCCACCGCCGCCCGCCGCGTTCATCGCCCGGGCGGCCCTTTTATCACCCTGACATGAAGTAGCCGGCAATGAACCGCTATCCCCTCTGGAAGTACATTACGGTCCTGATCGCGGTCATCATTGGCCTCTTGTACACGCTTCCGAATTTCTACGGCGAGTCGCCCGCGGTCCAGGTTTCCAGCGCCAAGGCCACCATCAAGGTGGACGCGGCGATGTTGAACCGGGTCGATCAAATCCTGACCGACGCCAAGATTCCGAACGAAGGCGTCTTCTACGAACAAAACGGCACGCTCGGCACCGTGCGCGCCCGTTTCCCCTCGACCGACCTGCAACTGCAGGCGCGCGACCTGCTCGACAAAACCCTGAACACCGTTGCCGGCGACCCGCACTACACCGTGGCGCTGAACCTGCTGCCCGCCTCGCCCGCCTGGATGCGCGCGATGGGCTGGTTCGCCCCCAAGCCCATGTACCTGGGCCTGGACTTGCGCGGTGGCGTGCACTTCCTGCTGCAAGTCGACATGCAAGGCGCGCTGACCGCCCGCTACGACTCCCTGGCCGCCGACGTGCGCTCGGTGCTGCGTGACCAAAAGGTCAACGTGGCCGGCGTCGAGCGCTCGGGCATGGGCGTTGCCGCCACGTTCGCCAACACCGACGACCGTGACCGCGCCATCGCCACCCTGCGCACCCGCCTGCCCGACCTGGAATTCACGGAACGCGAAGAAGGCGGCAAGCAAGTGCTGCTGGGCGCCCTGAACCCGGCCGCCGTCCAGCGCGTGCAGGATTCCGCGCTGAAGCAGAACATCAACACCCTGCACAACCGCATCAACGAACTGGGCGTGGCCGAACCGGTCATCCAGCAACAAGGCGCGGACCGCATCGTGGTGCAGCTGCCCGGCGTGCAGGACGTGGCCAAGGCCAAGGAACTGCTGGGCCGCACCGCCACGCTGGAAATCCGCATGGTCGACGACACCCCCACCGCGCAAGCCGCGCTGCTGGGCGGCACCGTGCCCTTTGGCCTGGAACGCTACAACGACCGCGACGGCCGTCCGATCCTGGTTCGCCGCCAGGTCGTGCTGACGGGTGAAAACCTGCAAGACGCGCAGCCGGGCCGTGATTCGCAAACCCAGCAAGCCGCCGTCCACCTGACGCTGGATTCCAAGGGCGCGCGCATCTTCCGCGACGTCACGCGCGACAACATCGGCAAGCGCATGGCCATCCTGCTGTTTGAAAACGGCAAGGGCGAAGTGGTCACCGCGCCGGTCATCCGCAGCGAAATCGCGGGCGGCCAGGTGCAGATCTCGGGCAGCATGAGCTCCGAAGAAGCCGCCGACACCGCCCTGCTGCTGCGCGCCGGCGCGCTGGCCGCACCGATGTCGATCATCGAAGAACGCACCATCGGCCCCAGCCTGGGCGCCGACAACATCTCGAAGGGCTTCCATTCGACGCTGTACGGTTTCCTGGCCATCGCCGTCTTCATCATCCTGTACTACCACCTGTTCGGTGTGTTCTCCACGGTGGGCCTGACGCTGAACGTGCTGCTGCTTCTGGCGCTGCTGTCCATGCTGCAAGCCACGCTGACCTTGCCGGGTATTGCCGCTATCGCGCTGACGCTGGGCATGGCCATTGACTCGAACGTGCTGATCAACGAGCGGATACGGGAAGAACTGCGCGCCGGGGCAACCCCGCAGCAGGCCATCCACCAAGGTTTCGAACGCGCCTGGGGCACGATTCTTGACTCGAACCTCACGACGCTCATCGTCGGCCTGGCGCTGCTGGCCTTCGGTTCGGGCCCGATCCGGGGCTTCGCGGTGGTGCACTGCCTGGGCATCCTGACGTCGATGTTCTCGTCGGTGGTGGGCGTGCGCGCCCTGGCCAATCTGTACTACGGCCGCAAGAAGAAGCTCTCTTCGATCTCCATCGGCGAGATCTGGAAACCGAAGGCAAACTGACAATAAGGCGGACGGCCCACAGCCGTCCGCCATAAAAAGAACCGAAGGCGAAAAATGGAATTTTTCCGTATTCACCGCACCATCCCGTTCATGCGCCATGCGTTGGTGCTGAACATCATCAGCCTCGTCACGTTCGCGCTGGCGATCTTCTTCATCGTCACGCGCGGCTTTCACCTGTCGATCGAGTTCACCGGCGGCACGGTCATGGAAGTCAACTACGCCCAGACGGCGCAGTTGGAAAACGTGCGCGGCGTGGTGTCCAAGCTGGGCTATTCCGACTTCCAGGTGCAGAACTTCGGCACCTCGCGCGACGTCATGATCCGCCTGCCGCTGCAGGAAGGCCAAACGTCGGCCACGCAAAGCGAAAGCGTGCTGGCCGCGCTGAAAACGGCCGATTCCAGCGTCGAACTGCGCCGCGTGGAATTCGTCGGGCCGCAGGTGGGCCAGGAACTGCTGCACAACGGCCTGATGGCCCTGCTGGTCGTGGTCATCGGCATCATGGTGTACCTGGGCTTTCGCTTCGAATGGAAATTCGCCGTCGCCGGCGTGATCGCCAACCTGCACGACGTGGTGATCATCCTGGGCTTCTTCGCGTTCTTCCAATGGGAGTTCTCGCTGGCGGTGCTGGCGGGGGTGCTGGCCGTGCTGGGTTACTCCGTGAACGAATCGGTCGTCATCATGGACCGTATCCGCGAGAACTTCCGCAAGTACCGCAAGGCAGACGTCACCGAAGTCATCAACAGCGCCATCACCCAGACCATTTCGCGAACCATCATCACCCACGGTTCGACGCAGATGATGGTGCTGGCCATGCTGTTCTTCGGCGGCCCCAGCCTGCACTACTTCGCCATGGCGCTGACCATCGGCATCTGGTTCGGCATCTATTCGTCGGTGTTCGTCGCCGCCGCGCTGGCCATGTGGATGGGCGTCAAGCGCGAAGACCTGATCAAGCCGGTCAAGAAGGAAGGCGAAGAAGGCGAAGTCGCCTGATTCCTGCCCGCTGACCCCCATCCCGATCCCGGTCGGGCTGCAAACAAAAACCCGTCGCATGCGCGACGGGTTTTTGCTTTTGGGGCGGCGTGCAAGGCACGTCGACAATCCGCGGCCGCTACGACTAGCCGCGTTGGCCCCAAGTGCTTACCTTCGCCGTTCTCGCCGCGGGGCGTATTGACGGTTATATCCGAACAGATATATTCATGCGGGTACGAATCCGCCGGCATTCGCTACCATAGGTCCCCATGAAACTCACCATTGATCATCTCGTCATCGCCGCGGCGGACCTTGCCAGCGGTACGGAATATGTCGCCGGGCTGCTGGGCATCGCGCCACAAGGCGGCGGCGCGCATCCGCGCATGGGCACCCACAACCGCGTGCTGGGCATGGCGGGCGGCATGTATCTGGAGGTCATCGCCATTGACCCGGACGCGCCCGCACCCGAGCGGCCGCGCTGGTTCGGGCTGGACCAGGGCGACATGCGCGCGCGCTTGCAACAGGGCCCTTTCCTGGCGCATTGGGCCGCGCGCGTTCAAGCGCCGCTGGACCTGACGCGCATGCAGGCCGAACACCCCGAACGTATCGCCCCCGTCATCCCCATGACGCGCGGCGATCTGCGCTGGCGCTTGACGGTGCCGGACGACGGCAGCCTGCCGGCGTGGCGCGAAGCGGGTCACACGGCCGGCGACGGCTTGCTGCCTACGCTGATCCAATGGGATGTGGACGCCTACCCTGGCGTCAGCCTGCCGCCGCAACCGTTGACGCTGGTGCGCCTGACGGGATGCCACCCGCAGGCCGGCCTGCTGCGCCAGGGGCTGACCTGGATGGGTGCGGACACCCTGATCGACCTGGAACAAACCGACGGGCAGCCGCGCCTGACCGCGCTGATCGACACGCCGCAAGGGCAGAAGACCCTGGCGTAACCGCCCGCACATCGCATTCAAACCGGAGACCCCGCATGACAGCCACCGCCACAGCCACAGCCACCCGCAAACGTTTCGACGACGAACCCTATCTGGACCAATGCCAGGCCACCATCACAGCCGTCAGCCCCGAAGGCGTCGAGCTGGACGAGACCGTTTGCTATGCGCGTAGCGGCGGGCAGGCGGGGGACAGCGGCACGGTGACGCTGACGGACGGACGCGTGCTGACGTTGGCGGACACGGTCTACGCGGACGACCGCCAGCGCATCCTGCACGTGCTGAGCCTGGCCGACGGCGACACGCCCCCGCAAGTGGGCGACCGCGTCACCGTGGCCATCGACTGGCCGCGCCGCCATCGCCTGATGCGGCTGCACACCTGTCTGCACCTGCTGGGCGCGCTGGTGCCCGCCCCCGTGACCGGATGCAGCATCTCGGCCGACTCCGCCCGCATCGATTTCGACCTGCCCGAATCCACCCTGGAAAAGGCCGAGCTGACCGAGCGCCTGAATGCGCTGATCAACCGTGGCCTGGACGTCACCGTCACCGGCATCACCCCGGAAGAACTGGCCGCGCAGCCCGACCTGGTGCGCACGGTGGGCGCGGCGCCCCCGACGGGCACGGCCAAGATCCGCATTGTGGATATCCCCGGGGTGGATCGCCAGCCCTGTGGCGGCACCCACGTGCGCAACACCGGCGAAATCGGCGCGGTGACCATCGCCAAGATCGAAAAGAAAAGCCGCACGAATCGACGCGTGGTCGTCAACTTTGCATAAGCAACGCGCGATAAAAAAAGGGCCGCGATGTTATCGCGGCCCTTGTTTGACGAGCGCCAGGGTTCAAGCTTTCTTCCACCAACGCCAAGGCGCGCGCAGCGGCCATTGATACTGGCTGCCCAACACGCGGGGCGCCAGCAGATGTCCTACCAGCACCGCGATGCCGGCCGCAGTCATCACGTCGGAAAGGTAGTGGTCCAGGTTGACCAGCCGGCTCATCGCCACCAACGCGGCCAGCAGCAGAAACACCACGCGCCAGCGCGGCGCCAGGATGCTCAGCACCACGGCCACGGCAAAAGCCGCATAGGTGTGGCTGGACGGAAAGGAATTGAACTGCTGCGCGCGTGAAAACGATTCGCCTAGCCCGTAGATGCCCTTTTCGAAGAACAACTCGGGACGCGCGCGCGCCACCGACCGCTTGAGCAACAACACGACCACCCCGCCCACGGCCATGGTCGACAGCATCAGCAAGCTGCCGCGCGCCATGCTGGAATAGCTCATGCGCAGCGGGTTGCGCCAGCCACGCGCCAGGCCGATCAAGCCGACCACGTAGAAAGCCAGCGCCACGCCGATATACGGGCCGCTTTCGCCCAATTCGCCCACCCATTCAAAAGATTCGTTCACGCCGGCGGACACCGACTGCTTGATCCAGATGGCCAGGGGCAGGTCCACCCAGCGCGCACTCGCGCCGGCCAGCAACGCCAGGGCCGCGGCCAGCAACAGCCAGGTCGT
>NZ_LBHW02000102.1:0-534 GCF_001005835.2 Achromobacter sp. LC458 | reverse complement strand
ACGCCTTTGCCGTCCTTCTTGTCCAAGTACCGCTGCACGGCTTCATAGGCGTCGTTGCGCCAGCTATTGAGCTGCTGCGTGATCCCGATGGCGTCGTGCAGCACGATGCCAAAGCCGCGAGCACGGCGTGCGCTTTCCTTCAGATCCAGGGCGACGATTTGGCGCGCGTAGCGGTTCTCGGGATCGGAATAAAGCTGGCCTGCCAGGACCGACGCGGTGTCAGGCTGATCTTGCGCGATGGCGTCCGCCAGCGTGTCGTCGATGATGCTGGGGTCCAGCACGTCCGGCGTACGCGAGCACGACATCAGCAGCCTTCGGATATCGAAGTTCTGTAGTTGATTGCGTAGCGGGCTGAAGCTGGATATCAAGTCCAGCATGCGCTTGGTCAAGGGATCGGGCGTGAACAGCGCGCGGAGTTCTTCAATGTCTTCGGGGGCTTTCAGGCACACGGTCCAGGCACCGGCGCCGCTTTCGGCCGGGCCGTGCAGATCGTGCACACGGGCTGTGGGTTCATGGATCGGCTCAAGAGCGTGA
>NZ_LBHW02000101.1:0-817 GCF_001005835.2 Achromobacter sp. LC458 | reverse complement strand
TGCGTCGACGGAGAACGTGCCGTGTTGGCCAGGCGCGTTCGTCTGAACCTGGAACACCGCTTGACCCGCATCCGGGTCCGTGACGTTGAGCTTGCCGTCAACAGACAGCGTCTTGTCTTCGATCACTTCGCCCTTGTCAGCGCCCGGAGCTCCCGGGGTGATGATCGCGCCGTCATCGGTACCGTTGATCGTGACGGTCACATCCTTGGTGACCACACCGCCATTGCCGTCGTCCACCGTAACCGTAAACGTCTCGGTGATCGATTGGCCCGTCTTCAGACCTTGGACGTCCTTGTTGGCGTTGTCCAGGTTGTAGGTCCAGTTGCCGTTGCCATCAACGGAGAAGGAGCCGTACGTACCCTTGCCATCATTGTTGACGGTCCAGGTGTGGGTATCGGTCGTATCAACGTCGGCCACATCCAGCTTGCCGGTGGCAACCAGCGAACCGTCTTCCGTGACGGCGCCATCAGCCTTGCCGGTCAGGACCGGGATGTCGTTGGTGCCTACGATGGTGACCACGACTTGACCGGTCGTGCCGTCAGCGGTGGTGACGGTGAACGTTTCGGTCAGCGTCTTGCCGGCGCCCAGGCCTTGGACAGCCGGGTCATTGTTGGTCAGGTTGTACGTCCACGTGCCGTTTGCGTCGACAGAGAACGTGCCGTGTTGGCCGGCGGTGTTGGTTTGAGCCTGGAACACCGCTTGACCAGCGTCCGGGTCCGTGACGTCGAGCTTGCCACCGACGGAGAGCGTCTCGTCTTCAATGACTTGGCCCTTGTCGCTGTCAGGCGTAGCGGGCGTAATGATCGCGCCGTCATCG
>NZ_LBHW02000100.1:0-822 GCF_001005835.2 Achromobacter sp. LC458 | reverse complement strand
CACAACCTGGCGCTTCGTCTGGCGCCGAAGGTCGAATGGCCGGCTGCGATGGATGTGGAATCACGGACGGGTCCGGCTTGACCGCGGGTTTGCCACACGAAACACCGCCCGCGCCGTCGGGCCACGAATACTTATCCCCGCCATCTGTAGAGAAGGCCCCCCGGTTTGATGGAATAGCGCAAAAACTCTCATAACCGTCCCGCCGTCCCCCACTCTTGAAGCCGCGCTACGAGGGCAACCACATCGCCGTCGTCGAACCACTCTTCGATAACGTGCGCGAGTCGCTATGTGCATAGGCCCCTAGCCGCCCCTATTTTCAGAACCGGAATTATGGCAAACCAAAGACCTTTACTTGATAGACCATATCGGGGGTGGCAACGCGATTTAGCCGCACCCATGGACGGCGAGCGCGCTGAAGTCCAGCCCCATCATGCCCCTACACTCAACGCGCTCAACGACGCCTATCTGGAGATTTCCCGTCGCTCTACAAAAATGCGCGGGCTATTAATGTTCTTCGCCATCTTTCCAATCTGCTTCACCCTAGCTGTGCTGGCTATGGCCTGTAGCAGCTGGGAGCACGGCATCGTCTTCTCGTTGCAAATCCTGCCACCGGGCATCATGACCGGCGCCATGGCATACCACTGCATACGCATAGACACCGCCATCCCCCGCGACGAGCCGGTTCGTTTTAACCGTTTACGCCGAACCGTATACGTATACAGCTTCGAACACGTCTGGTGGAATCCATTCGCGAAATGGCAGGTCACCACGAAATCCTACGATTGGGCCGACCTGCGTGCCGAAGTCTGGCGGCAACGGGGG